>CAYOJS010000013.1:6377-16989 GCA_964404345.1 uncultured Methanosarcinales archaeon | reverse complement strand
GAAGGCTGAAGGATCATTTCGAAAAATTTTTTATCGTCTTGTCTCAAGCAAGTCAGGTGGGTAAGAACATCCATATATTAGTTGACGAGTTGACAGATGAGGCGAATGGTCTTTCCTATGAAGTGGGTGCGCATATGGTTCATACCATTTTTTGGGCAAATCCGGATTTTAACTTAGATGATTTTATGAAGTTAACAAGCATAGGGTTTGTTCAGTTGTATGCCCAAACTACTCAGAGTTTAGGGTATCAGCCGCTTGTGGCGTACACAAACAGGGGTGTGTTTTGCTATGAGGAAATGTTGGCTAAGATGAATGAAGTGGCTAAACAGCGAAGCGAAATACGCTTAGGGGATCATTCCGCAACTTAGGAATTCTATCCCTTTTGTTTCCTCGGCTCTTCGTCGAAGACCAAATTATTATCTATATAGAAAATAATTACTGAAAAAAAGAAATAAATAGAAAAAAAGAAGGGGACGCCCCTGTACGAGCCTTGGTGACAGGCGTTCGTACAGGGGCGGCAGGGTCATGCGGAGACGTTGATGATGCGGCGGTACCCCACGAGCTTCCCTTTCTCGTAGATGGCGCGGATGAACTCGACTGTAGGATCGAAGCTCACAGTGTTGTTGGCGATGACGGGGAAGAAGCGGTTGCTGTTCCGCACCTCGATGATGATGTGCGCCCGGAGCTTCTTCGGATCGCTGCCGTGGAACTGATCAACTGCTTTCTTCCAAGAGGGGTTCTCCTCGACCATGGTGTTGAGGTAGCCCTCGAGGTCCTGGTGAGCGGCAGCCGGGTTGAACGGAATGTCGGCGTGGCTGATCTGTGTGACGGTTCGGCCGTAGATCTTCAGGAGCAGGTTGTCCTCTGCCTCCGAAGGGGTTCCGAACACAAGCACGACTTTTTTATGTCTGATCTTCATAGTGTTCTCCTTAGAGCCTCGTTCCGCAGCTTGCGCAGAACTGGGCAGAAATGGGGTTGTTGCCGTTGCATTGTTGGCAGTTCTTATCGTTCAGACTCTGGACTCCATCTCGATCACGAGCTGCCTTCAGTCGCTTCATCTTGTCTTGGGTTTCGAGTGCCCGATCCGCGACATCAAGGTCAGCCATGTCTTCGCGGCGCTCTGAACAAGGGGTGCACGTGCAGTTCTCAGGGTCGTGAGGAAGTGGGTTGTTGCAGTATGCGCATTTGGGATTGGGGCTGCTGGGGTTGGTGGCTCCGCAGTTCGTGCACTTTCCTGCGAAGCGGTTATGGGCCCCTCCTTCTCCTGCGCTAGCCTGCCTGGCTTTTTCAAGAAGCCGTCTCATATTGTCTTTAATGGTTCACTCTCCATTGCTCTGCGGATGGATGCTAGATCCTGGTGAGTTCGCCGTGAAGAGGTGTGTGGCAATCAGTGCAGGCACTCTGGCTGCGGTCGTTCGCAGTGTCGCACTCCTTGCAGAACTTGGCTCCGCAGTAGCCGCAATAGTTGAGGTGGGCTGGGTTATCGCAGCGGGACGTGTGGTTGCAGAGTCCGCAGTGTTTCGAGCTCATCTGGATGAGGTCGCTGGGCATTTGCTCTCCTTCTTGATGGTCCAGAGAAAAATCTAGTCTGGGTAAGAATGGTTTTCCGAGCCTCTCTCTTTCTTTTTTCGAATCCTTTTCAGGTTTTTCGGAGGGGTTGGCTTCTGGCTGCGCTTATTTTATTATGTGTCGATTGACGTTGTATCTTTTTCAGATATCTCGTTTGTGCGCAGTTGTTTTTGTTATTATTTAGTAGTTAAAGAACTAAAGATACCATTTTCAGCATTTATTCTTAATTGATATCAATAATATCAATATAGTTAATCACTATAAAGTAGCTAAAATAACAAATTTTATAAAGCCAAACTCCCTAATAGCCTCCAATGCTAGCCACTCAATCTGCTCGAGTTAGAGGGTCTTCTGAGGTACGCGAAGCCCTGTTAGCCCGATCTCCAGCCCCTATACCTGATCATTCCATCAAGGTAGGCCCTTCAGCCCCTCCTAGGGTACATAAGATAGAGGGGGGTTATGGGCAACTCGTATCTAGAGAGGACGGAACCACCAATATTATAGTAGGCGAAACACCAGATGGTGCAGTGGTTCTAAAGAGGTATGAATCCAGAGGTACTGATTCACCTTCAGACCATGACTGTGTCGAGTTGCGCATCGGTCCTAACAGGCAGATATCTGGAACGTATGTAGAACATAGGGGGGAAGATCCAGAACAAGACACCCCTGCAGTCGACGTCAAGGAAATAGGTTCTGAAGCAGTCAAAGCTTTCTTAACAGGCCAGCATGCTGATTTTTTCTCTCAGTTGCCTCAGAATTTACAGCGTCAGTTAGGTTTCTTAAGAAGCAGGGAATCTTCTTTAGAGGCTCGTCTCGTCGATCAATTCGGTGACGATCCTGCTATTCCGAGGCTGGTTCATGCCATCCGGGATAAGGTAGGTGTCTTGCAACAGTTTGGCTGGTTATCAGAAGATTCCATGTCTCGGATCATGTTCGGTGGTGGAATCGCTAGGATCCAAGCAGAGCTGGGTGGTAATCCCTACATCGTTCGCATCGAAGATAAAACAACGGCATTGAAGACTTCTTTAGTTCCTTATCTGGTTCATCAAGAAGCTGAAAAGCAAGAACCTCATCCTTTGGCAAAGTTCGCCGCAAATAAGCTGCCTAAGGTAGCCCTGCTACCTGTTGAAGATGAATCTGGTTTGTATGTTTCCTTGCATGAGGATGTTTCAAGAAAACTAGCTCGTCCAGATCCTTTAGAAGAACGGTTTGTAAGCCAGTATCAAAAGAAAGGCTTAGACGCAAATACAATTCGTCGCATCTACAGTTATGCTTTAATTGAAACCGTATTGACTGACGTAGTTAATGCAAAGAATCTTTCGCCCGAGCAATACAAGGCTTTGGTCACTCCAAACAGTCCGGACTACTTATCTATAGGGGATTTAGAAGATCGTTTCGGAAAAGCAGGGGTATATCCTGAAGCAAAGGGGGTACTGGAAAACCTTTCTAAACGCCGAAATCAGCGTTTAGAGCGCTTGGCTGAATATGGAAAAAATCAGCCGCCCATTTTCACGCATAAAGATCCAAAGCCAGAGCACCTCGTAAACGGCTATGTTTTGGATTGGGGTATTTCAAGTCACGGAACAGACTTACACACCACAGCCAGAAACCTGGTTCTGGATGAAAGCATCGCGACAAATCCAAAGGCCTTACAAGCCTATGCCCAAGCAGCCAGTGAAATGCGAGAACAATTAGTCAGTCTGGTTCAAGCAGCAGGTTCAAAGCAAGTGTATCAGATTCCAGGTAATATAGGTCAATTGGTTCACGATCAGGTAACAGAAGACAGTGTTCGCTTGGCAGGTTGGCAAGCCCTACGTCACGCCGCAGGCACTCCTTTAGAAAAGACTCTTTTCAGAGATTATTGGCGGGTTGCTCAATCCTTGCTCAATTAGCTGATTTTTTCGCAGATGACACTCAGCGCAGCTCCAGTTACGGCGCGCATCAAGAACCGATCGATGGTACTAAAAGCATTTAGAACAGCCGCGCGGTAGCGGTCTTTTTCCAATAGTAACTTGAACTTTTCTTTCTCATAATGTAAACCTGTTTTGTGGATGCTTGCAAAGGAGTCAACTGACTTTTTATAGACTCCGTCGTAGAGCAAGTGGGTCGAGTCTCGGATGGCCTCAAGGTAAGTTAACTGGTTAGGGCTTAATGGCTTTATAGGAACATTTTTGATCTCTTCATTTAGGTAGTAGAGTTCTCTAGCAATCCATACCAGCATGTTGCCCAGGGTCCAGTTGAAGCCGGCAAATTCTTCATGCCTTTTTGATATAAGCCGATGGAGAAAGTTGAGGTTGGTGATGGCCCGCTCGCTGTCCAATAATAATTGGTCCGTAGGCACTCTTTTTTGATTTTTGATGCAATCCACAACAAGGTCCATGTCTTGAAGCAGAATAAAAAAGATCTGTTTCATCAAGGTCTCGGATTTGTCTTCCGTAATCTCAGTCATGCTTTCAATGACAAGTTTGTCTTCTTCCAAGTGGGTGATCTCAAAGCCGGTAAGCAATCGAAGGGCTTCTTGGACTTGTTTTTGCTTGGGTTTCCCTTGGATCACAATGCGGTCGTAGCCGGCTCTGTAGTAGATAATAAGTAGGGCGCGTAGGAATCGGAAGAGGTTGTCCTTAACCTCTATGACAGCTTCTTTTTTTTCAGGTTTAGTATCACTTTGGATGAGTAAGCCTTCCCTTTTCTCCATGAGTTCAATCTCATCCCCTGGTTTGAGGCCTTTCTTGTCGGCCCATTTCTTGGGCAGGTAGAACGTCATGCCCCCAGCCCCTTGCTTGATCAAGCGTCTTCTCATCGTCTTAGGTAAGCTTGCCGTCTATAAAAAGCTAACGGTTTTAATATGATTGATATCAATTAGAGATTAATACAGAAAACCGTTCTATTCTATAACTACCATAAGATAGCAACATAGGAGAGAACCATGGTTAAAAAAGAGCCGGCAGATTTGGAAACGCGATTTAAGGATGAGATTAAGAAGCAGGTAGATCGTATTGAACGGGGCCAAAGTCTCGTAAGTGGATACAAGGCACTTCGTTGGGAGGAGCCCTTTACAGTAGGTCTTTCACAAGATGCACGAATAAGTAAAAGGCACGATTGCCTCGCAGGAGAACTTTACCAGGCCTTGAAGGGTGTAAACGAAGTCGGGCTCCTCGAGCAGGTCGCTTCCACTGTCGATGATCCCATGTTGGATGCAGCGCTTTTCTGGTTGGGAAGTCATTCGGGCTTAGATAGAACTTCAGAGGATGATTTCAAGGACAGATTTGATCCGTTGAAAGGGGTGCCTCATCGTACCATGTTAACTTACTTGCGCCCAATCGTTCTTCTGAGAGCGTTGAAGGAACATCCTGAAGCAATGGTTAAATTAGCATCAAATTCCAGTTATTTTCCAGATAGGTTGTTTGCAGAAGAGAAAAAAAAGGTTCCAAAGATTCCTTATGCAGAATTGGAGGGAAGCATTGCCAATGCAGTGCATGGAGAATTTTCCCCTGGGTTAGCTGAGCAATTGGGGCAAATGCCTTTTTTCATCGATCGAGGTTCTTCAAGAACAATACAGGAGTATGTTCGGTCTCGCTTTTCCATTCCAGAGGGTGTACGCTATCGCTGGGTAGATCAGTTCGAGCGAGGTCGTTTGAATGTAGAAGACCTCACCCGTTTTTGCAGTGCGTTCTCAGCTGAAGGAGGCGTAGAGCCAGAAGTCAGCCGTCGTGAAGTGTATGG
Organism: uncultured Methanosarcinales archaeon; assembly: GCA_964404345.1. Classification (GTDB taxonomy): domain Archaea; phylum Nanobdellota; class Nanobdellia; order Woesearchaeales; family SM23-78; genus JBBSWA01. The sequence continues at coordinate 11,697 of CAYOJS010000013.1, read as the reverse complement.
AACGCTAGCTGCTTGCCTGAATATCATTGGGCAAACAACTCGGCAGGCAGGACGCACAGCGCAAGGGTTAAGAGGTCAACAGTCCCCTTTCTATCTTTACAAGGGAGAGTATATCGGGGTGATGCGTGCGTTAGAACACCATGCCATCAATAGGATGATTGGCATTTGGGAGGAACACAGCAAAGCACATCAAGTGCTCGAAGCACGACTCACAGGTCTTTCCCCGCGATTGGAAGGAGACAAATTAGTAGTGCAGGATTTCAAGGGAAATACACGCAACTATGGAAAGGACGATCTGCAAGACACACAAAGATTGTTACCCTATTCTCTAGCTGTTCTGCATACCTTCTATAAAGCCGCTGAAGAAAAGCGCACTTCGGAAGGGTCAGAGGGTTAAGATGTCACTTTCTGATTTACTTAAAAATTTTAATCTTCAATTTCGTTCCGCAGAGGATCCTGAACTTAAAGCATTATTGGATCGTTTAAAGAGAGCAGACCATTATGAGCGCTTAGGAGTTCCCTCAACGGCTTCACCAGAAGAGATTAAGAAAGCATATCGAAAGAAAGCGAAGGAGTATCATCCTGATAAAGACCCTTTTGCAGTTGAAGTGATGAAGCTAGTCAATGAAGCAAATGATATTCTGTCAGATCCTGATAAACGAAGAGGATATGATAGATACAGACCTTCTGCTCAGGATAGGCCTCGTTCACAAGGTTATCAGCAGCCTCCGCGAGAATCCGCTCCTCGCCAACCACCCAGACAAGATCCTCCTCGTCCAAGACAGGAACCTCCGCGTTATGATCCTCATTCAGCTCCTCATAGGGGTTCTCGGTCTGAGGCAGATCGAGATATCTGGACCATTATAAATGAGGGCTTACGAGATGCAGAAAGACGAAGGGCCGAGGCAGAAGAGCGAGTGCGCAACATCCAGCGTGGGATAGATGAAAGAACTCGTCAGAGGGCCCAAGATATAGAAGATCGAGTTCAAGGAAGAACAAGAAGGTCAAGATCTCAACCTGTTTATGAAATGGGTGAAACAAGATTATACAGTGATTTTCCCACAGCTCGATTTGTTATTTTTGGCGGCAGAGACGTTCGCCTATTCCCAAACAGTAACCTCTTAGTAAATGGCACTGTTAGTTCGTTCAAGAACAATGGTCTCATGGTAAACCTAGAAGGTTTCGAGGGGGGTTTGGGTGTGCCGTATGGTTTCAACGTAGCAGGAAAAGGCAGAAAGATTGAAGGCGAGTTAGCTGCGGTGGGAGGTATCTCTGGAGAAACCATTGACTTGGTTTTAAGGGCTCCTGTGCGCCTGCGTGTGCAGAAGTCAGCATTGTTTTCGCCTTCCATTGAAGGAATGCGCTTTGGTTGGGATGAGGATGTGGGAAGAACAGCTGTTTATGATCCAGTAGGCGATCAGCCTAAATTGTCAGGTCTTCTCGAAATTTTTGGGGATAAAATCAAATTGGCATATAGGAAGTAAGGCTCATTTTGGATAATCATTTATACAACCCTAAAATTCCTTTTTCATGTCTCTCTGTATCGTTCTCATCGGCCGCACCGGTTGCGGCAAGGACACCTTGGTCGAGTACGCGTTAAAAAAATACAGTCTTCCTTCGATCAAGTACAGCACGGTGATTGTCGAGGTTGCACAGGAGCTCAACATTCAGGTAGACGCCCCCACTCTAAAAATAAAACAGCAGCTCTGGGGCCCTATCTTAAGGAAACAGTATGGAACCATTTCTTATGTCAAGCGAATGGCAGAGAAAGTAAAAGGAAAAAACTACATCGTGAACGGCTCAAGAGCGCACGAAGAAATGGATCTTCTCCGTCAAGAACTCGGTAAGGACGTTGTCTTTATCGGTATTCTGGCCGATTTCGACGTTCGTTTCCTACGTGTCCAAAACCGCGGTGCCGATTTCTCCTTCAAAACAGTAGAAGACTTCAAAACATCTGAAGCTCGAGAGTCCGAGTCACAAATCGATGGCATGTTGGAAAAGTGTGACTACATCTTAACTAACAACACCTCTGTGGAAGCCTTCCACAAAGAAATCGATGAGTTGTTTTCTAAGTTAAAAATAAAAAAATAGTCTCATCAGTTCTTATCCAAGCAGTTCAATTGCCTGTCGTGGAAGTTTTGCGATTTGACCTTCGAGGTCCTGTCTTCTTTTAGTGAGTGCCGCGTGCTGTTCTCTTAATCGCACAATGGCATTTGAATTGAGTGTTTCTTGATACTCAATCATTACTTGATAGGCTAGGTCTATGCCTTCACAGGTAGTGGGGACTCTTCCTTCAGGGTTACGTCGCGCTTCTCGATACTCTTGCTCTAGGTGTTGAACAGGTAGAGGTCCAATCATCTCTTTGGCTCGCGAAGAAGTCTTTTCTGGTTTGTGTCCTATTTCGTGCCTATTCAGGATCTCGTATCCAACAGCTTGCTGAATTGGGTCGTGAAATTGAAGTTTTAAGAACATGATTTCTCCTATAGGAAAAGTTCGTCTCGTTTCAAAATAGGCGTCACCACCTTCTTGGAACATATTGAAAATGGTGTTTCCGTCATCTCCTTCGAAGACATGTCTAATGTAAAAATTATATCCTTCTCTACTAATAGGATATGCCAACTGCCAAGATGCCTGTTTACCAGGCGCATTCCGTCGGGAAACACGCACAGGTTCCGGCATTCTTATCTGATCATGTTTACCATACTGTTGAAATGTATTGTAATCGATTAATGCCCGGATATCATAAAATCCGAGACGACCCTCTTTATAATTGGATCCTTTGAATCCTTCTACAGGGACGAATGATTGGATTGTGCTGTCATCAACCCAGATGCTCAGGGAGGCAGGATCGGTAGAACCGTTACTTGCTACATAAAATAAATGTTCACGTACGCCAAACATTGGATCATAAGTTCTAGGCATGGGAAGTTCTTCATCTGCTATTACTTTCAGTCCTTTCTTTGTTCTCAGATAGTCAACTACCTCTCCGACATTTTCTAATTGAGTGTCTTGAATTTGCGTCATTTTGCGCCTTTATCTGTTATTACTGAATAGGTACGATAGTAATTAGACTTTATTAAGTCTTTCTGTAATAATATCTTATAAAATACGATATACTTATATATGAAATGTTATTTAATAAGGTAATGCCACTAGGAGAACCATTAAAATCGAGGATTATGGACAAGAAAGACCGAGAGATCCTCATGCTGTTACAGGAGAATGGGCGCGAAACCCTCACCGAAATAGCAAAGAAAGTTAATCTATCCATTGACTCCGTAAACAACCGCCTAAAAGCCCTCATGTCCAAAGGGGTCTTTACACCCGGAATTTTCATAGATCCTCGGGCCATCGGCTTTGCATTGATCGTGGATGTGAAAATCAAGCTACAAAACATATCAGTCGAAGAAAAGGAAAGATTCATCGCTCATCTCGCAGCGCATCCTCGGATCATCAACTTGCTTTCCATCACAGGGCGATTCGACTTTCTTTGTACCATTATGGCAAAGGATGCCAACGAATTCGAAAAAGTATCGACCGAGTTTCGCAATAAATACCGAGAAGCCATCGTAGATTGGGAAACCACGCTCATTCTTAAGACGCATAAGCTTGAGCAATATGATCTAACAGTATAAAATACCTGACCAGAATATAAGGTTCAATGAAATATATTCAAAATCAGGTTCTTTTCGCCTTCTCCGTTCTTCTTCCATTTTTTCAGGAATCTATACACTTCTACCGAAAAACATTCGGTTTTCAGCAAAGAAGCTTTTTGAATAAGTGGCATCGCCGATAGTTCTAAAATAAAAGAAAGGTAACAAAAATCCAGTAGGATTTTTGGGACCTCCCAAAAATTTCTTTGAGAAATTTTGGATAGGTCAAAGCTGCGGTACGGGGGATTGGTGACCCTCACTCGTCTGAAAAACGAGGGCTCTACGGGCTTATGGGTTCGAAGCTCAGAATTCTTCGAGAATTCTGGCTCCCAGTGAACTTCGTTCACTGTGGATCCCATCCGCAGCGACCAATTCCTCTACTACAAGGAATTGTACAAAAGTAATCATTACTGCCTTAAATATTTTATGAAAATGGGGTTTATCGAAAAATTAACTATTAAATAAAATGCCCCGGCCGGGATTCGAACCCGGGTCATCACCTCGAAAGGGTGGCGTGCTTGGTTGTCTAATGGTTTTTTACGCCATTTCCGGACTACACTACCGGGGCATTCATCGTCTTAGAGGATAAGAATGGTTTATAAAGTTTGGCTTGGGTCGACTTTAAGAATCCATGTTTGTTCCGGCGGGTATGAAATGTCGTGTGTATAGTGGAAGCGGATATAGGCCTTATGTTTTCAATCATGGCTCGCTAAACGGTTCTGCGGCGGCTCATGTGGTGGGGGATTCTTTAGTTGAAATGGCCACAGCCTTTAATTGGGGGTATGCTTCTTGGAATACAGGAATGACAAAGGATGAGAAAGCGTTGGGCTGTTCTTGGGCGTGGGCGTTTCATTATTCGGGGCTTTATCTTCCCAAAGTGGATGTGCATGTTGCCGGGCGTGAAAGGGAAGCTAGGTCTTTGGATATCATGCATGCTTGGATTTGTGACGAGACTTTTGGGCGTTTTCTGGATTTATTGGGGGAAAAGCTATCCAAGAAGAGGTCATTAGAAGCTAAGGTTGAATAAAAGGAGGCTCACCGAAGTTTTTGTTGGGTTGGAATTGGTTGCGTCAGAAGAATGATTCTTTGAGAAAAAGATGGTTTTATAATTATTGTTGTAAACCAGGCATTTCTCTAGAGTCTTCATACGCTCCTTTTAGAAACATTCCCGTTAGGGTGGCGTATCCTATTGTGGCAAAGGAGCTTATTGTTGTGGTTGTCATGAAGGCTCCTGTTTTCATAAGGGTAAAAAGGGGCATGTCAGGTTGCCTTGCTATAGTCAGTGACGTAAATAATTAGACAATATAGTTTACGTCACTGCATATAGGGAATGATAACAATCTGTATAAAAACTATTGTCATTCCCTATAGTTCTCCAAGTTCTCTCAAAAGGGAGTTTTCCACTTTGATAAGTTAGCCATCCAAATCCTACAGTTGCTAAAGTGGCAACGGTGGTGAAGCCTGCGTTTACTGCTAGATCAGAAAGTTCGATTCTCTTAGAAATTTCATTTAGCATGGGGTTTGGGAGTGTAAGGTTCTTTTTATATATTAGTGAAAGAAGTGGGCCCACTGGGACTTTCAGTCCTCTTATCTGATGGGATTTGAACCAACGAACTCGCAAAGAGTTCGTGCACATAGGAGTTCACTCCTAGTGCACCAAGAGCTTT
>CAYOJS010000013.1:0-6367 GCA_964404345.1 uncultured Methanosarcinales archaeon | reverse complement strand
AAATCCGAACAAAGTGAGGATTTTTGAACCCAGCACCCCCGGCTAACTTAAGTCTCTTGTATGGAACAAGGCCATATAAGACCGGTGCTCCAGCCAGGCTAAGCTATGGGCCCACAGTCATTTAAGATGCTTGTCACTTTATATAGGTTATCGTAAAGTTTAATTAGGAGTTCGACATCGGCTTGAATAGAGGTGGGGAGGTTCAGTATGAAAAAGCTACTATTAATGGGTATTTTTCTGTTTTTATTAACGTTAGTCAACGCATATCCTCAGGACAAGTGGGTGCAGGGTCCAGGGGGTATTTGGATGTACAGTCCGAGGGTAGAAGGAAATATGCAGCCTCTTCCGTATTCTGTGTTGCAAGCATGGCATGAGGCCCAACGAACTGGGGCTAATACAGATTCCGTCCGTACTATTGGGAGGGATCATGATCCGATTCAGTTGCGCTTGGTAAAGCCTTTAGACATTAAAAAGCGTTGGGATCGTACAGGGTATACGGCGGTTTACGATATTGCACGGCAGACCATTGTGCCTTGGCAGCCCAATCGAGTAGTATAAGCAAGCGTAAGCTTTATAACTAGGTAGAATTTCCTCGTCAATAGCTTAAATACCTTGAGGTGGTTTATAATGAAAGCATCGAGTGTCTTGTTAGGTTTGGTATTATCTCTTTCTTTGGTCTCAGCAGCCTTAAATGGCTTTAGCCAGATCAAGGATTACACAAAGAACGGTTTCGGCGTTCCAGGCGATGTATATATGACAACGTCGCAAGTGGATAAGTTGATGGGAACTTCAGGGGGCCCTCAATTGGTTTCAATGCAGGATTTTGATAAGAGTTTGTTGGTTATGGATCCTTACATCTTAAGTGAGAATGGTTTGGTTAATTTCATGTACCAGCGAGGTACCTTGACGGCACAGGCATTGGCCATGGAATCGCGACGACCACAAAACTCGATGTATAGCACTACGGCAGCTTACATGCCTACGACACCTCAATTGGCTAAGGTAAACATGCCTTACCGACCTGGGTTTGTGAAGCAGATTGATATGCAGAATCGAGGCGGCCGTTACAGCTACGAAGGTCAATACGACATGTCTAGAATGCATATCAAAGCATGGAAGAACACTCCAACCTACAACTACAAATACAGCAATTAAGTTTTAGTTTTTTCTTTCTTCTCTTTTTTCGTTAAATTTATATAGGGATTCGGCTGTGTAGGAGAAAAAGAGGGGGTCATGAAAATGAAACTTTTTGTATTCTTGCTGCTGAGTGTGAGCTTAGTTTCTGGAATGAATGGGTTTAGTATTTCAAAGGATTATACAAAGAATGGGTTCGGTGTTCCAGGGTATGTAAATATCATGATTCCGGATGTGCAGGATGTGATTACTACCGTGCCCGGTACAGGTCCAACAGTTATTACGCGTCCAAGCAATAAGGGCGTTCAGACGTTTATGCAGTATCAGCCTTCAACAGGCACCGTAGCGCAACCTTCGTTGAGATGGTTGGGCAGAGATGCTCGAATGAATGTGCCGGCACATGCGATTAATCCGTTACATAGAGGTCCAGGATCCTATAATGGGGAGTATGGTTTGTCTCGTCAATATATAAAATCGCCCCCGGGCAAATGAAGAGGTGTATACTATGAAAACAGCTATATTCGTATTGATGGGTTTGTTGATGTTGAGCTCCGTAAGCGCGTATTACGTTGCGGTAAGGGACAATACCTTTGTTCCAGCGTATTCAATGGTAGGTATTGCTGCAGGAAGGCAAGTGGTGAGGTCCATGTCAGCTCCCCCTAAACAAGTGTTAAGTGATGAAGTGCGTGGCAGTAGCTTCCGTCCAGTAACGTTCTACCAAGCATGGGGTATTCAAAAAGGAGCAGTCGTTCCCAAGCGACAGTCCATGCCCGTGACCGTTTCGTTTAATGCGCTCTCCTCTTCGCATATTTCCAATGCTCCTCAGCGGGATATCAATCCATTGAACCGTAGAACAGGGCCGTACATTGGCCGTTATGGGATCGAGAAAGAGTATATTAAGACGATGTCTTAAGCTTATTTTTCTCTTATAGCAAATTGCTATTTTTTGAACTTTTTATAGGCAATTTGCTATTCTAGCGAGTCTCCCAATTGTTCAATTATAAGGAGATTCGCTATTATTTTCTTTTATTTTTAGCAACTTTTTTAAACCATCTTCAGCTCCAGAGGGCTATGCGATGGTAGTCTAATGGTTAGGATAGGGCCTTGCCAAGGCTCTGATCCGGGTTCGAACCCTTTTTTAGGCGAAAGTCCCGGCCATCGCATATTTTTTATCTTTTCTTTCTGCGTATCACTAATTTAGCTTTGCGTAGAATAAGGGTGCCTTGGGTGACAACGGTGTATAAGATAACTCCGCTATAGACGAATTCAGAGAGGAGTTTGGGGAAGCTGTAGACTTCTTCATATTGAAAGGGATTGCTATAAAGGGAAACGAGGTGGACAATCTGATGGATGAAATAAAAGAGGGAGGCCCAGTAAAGAAGTTCCCAGGGTTTTCGGTCCTTTTCTTTCTTGGTTTTCTGCAGGAATTTCCAGACATAACGGGTGATGAAAGCGGAAATGAAGAAGTTAGCAAAGGCCAGAATGCCTTGCAGGTTGTAATCGTACATGAAATTCTTTTAAGGTTCCTTATATATAAAGATTTGGTTCAAGCCAAATAGGTAATAGGGAATTTTGTAAGCTTGATATCAGGAACTCGCCCTTCGCAAACCTTGTCTTTTAAGTCAAGGTAGCAAAAACATGAGGTCAGGTTTTTGGGACTTCCAAAAATTTCACCACCAGTGAAATTTTTGTTAGTAAGAAGAGGCGAGTTCCTGGGATGAACAACTCCGTTTTTTGTTCGGATACTCCAGTCTTTAGACTGGAGTTGTTCATAGTTAAAAGAAAAAATAAAAAATTAGAAAGTAAGGAAGTTCCACCAGGGGGTTTCGACTTTCAAGGTCTGGCCATTTGCAGCGTCGATCTTGACATTGCCGTTGACGGTAACGGAGAAAATGCCTAGCATCTTCTTCTTTTCTTGGGTCTGAACAACATAAGTGGGTTTTCCTTCTTCCGTAATTAAGTCAACCTTGACGGACTTTTCTCGTACCTGGGCGTTAATGGCTTGGCTGGGCAGTTTGACTTCAACTCCGTCCACTTTGATTTGCTCCCGGTCTATCGGAATCTGGGTGGTAGTGACTTGGACGCCGCCTTCTTTAATGATAACGGCATTGTTCTCATTGGTGATTTCTACGTCTTGTCCGTCACTTCTGACTTTGAGGGTTTTTCCAGCGCTTTGTACGCGGATGTCTCCTACAATAACAGTATTGGGTCGAATTTCTATGCTCGGTGAGGCTTCTTGGATGCGGCTTACCTCAATTTCATCTTTTTCTGAGAAGAGGGTCTCAACATCTTGAGCAGTTTGTATGCGGACTTGTTTTCCCCCTGTGTTGACTTGGACAGCTTCTCCTTCATCCGTGACTTGGACGAGTCTTCCAGCTTGGCTGACATAAACACCCTCTTTTGTCGATTGGATGCTGGTTTGGGCAGGGCCTACAGTGACTTGGGCGTTTTTGTCGCTGCTTACGACGCGATAGGGTCCAACGCTTGCCGTTTGAGTATTTTGACTTTTTATGTTGATGTCCCCCCCATTGTCAATATAGACGTCTGAGTCTTGTCCTTGGATACGGACATTCCCGCCTTGGGTGATATAGGCTTGGGCATCTTGTCCTTGGATATTCACATCTCCACCAGCTCTAATGTAAGCTTCTGTGTTTTCACCAGTGGCGTAAACATTGCCGGGTGTGACTTGGACATTATTGCCGTAGTTGACTTGGACTTCAGCGAGGGTATTCGCTGCTAAGAGTAGCATTAAGGCGGTAAAGATCATTTTATAGCTCTTCATAGGATCACCAAGATTTCCTCGGCAGGTCTCCTATAAAAACCTTGCCATAGGATGAGCTTTGCCTCAATAGTCTACCAATAGTCGTACTTTTGGGGCAGACGAGCTACTTTTGAGGCATGAACCCTACTAATTGAGGCACAAGCCACTTACAAGGCAAAGCTGATTACGCCGACTTTGCACTAAAAGTCTCTAAAAAGTGGCCTTTGCACAAATAGTAAGGCGTCTGCACAAAAAGTCGGTTTTAACGGTTTTTGGTTTGTTTGAGCTTGTGGTTGTGGTGCATAATAGAGGGGTCTGAATGAGTGGTGCGATTCGAGGGTTAAGCTGGAAATCAATGGCAAGTGAGATAAAGATTAAGGGTTCTTGTTTAAAATCCTCTTAAAGAAAAGAATTTCTTTTTGATTACTGCTTATTTTTTCTAAATCGTAATCTTTGAGCATTTCCTTTAGTCTTACCTCACATTCCTTGACTTTCTCTGCAGCAGAGGATGTTCCTGACAGGATAAAAATCATTGGAGAATGAGAAGTTGTAACTGTTAATGTTTGTTTAATGATCTCCCGATCGTCATGTTTTGCTTGCACAAATAGTACATGTTTTTCTATATTTTGTAATACGTTCATTATGTCTTCTTTAAATTTTTCAATAGAGTTGATGTTATCTATTAAGATTCCAACATATCTGTTTAAAATGCCGTTTTCAGCGAGCTGAGCTATGTGTAATCCTTTTACTTCGTACTTCTTGAATATTTTTGTTCTGAGGTTGTTCCTTCTTTGTTGATCTCCGTCTTTGTCTAAACTTCTTAGAGTTAAACCCATTTGTAATAAGAAAAGAAACTCCTTATTTTTAACATATTCCTTGTATATTGCCAATTCTCCTGAATTGTATTGTTCTTTTACTCGTTTGATAGTTTTTTCATCTTGAATAAATCCTAACTTCTTGTCCCTAAATTTAGAAGCTAATTTTTTTATGAAATCTACTCCCCAATTAAGAGCCCCTTCGACTGCTCCTTTTGCCGCTTCTTTTACAGCGTCATTGATCGGATCATAGGACATCCCCAAATTCCTCCAAATACTTAGAAAGGCTTAGTTCATTGTCATCAAGAATAATTTCGCTTCCTGGAAGGATAACCATGTTTTCTATTCTTACTGGGATATCTTCTAAATATCTGTCCATCACCTTTTCGCCATTGGAGCGTAACACAAATTCTCCGTCTGAATTATAGCCTAGTTCTTTCAGAAGTAGGAGTTTGGACTCTTTGGAGACGTTTTTCAGGGAGATTAGTTCCATTTTTAAATCACTTTTCTGAATAATGAAAGTAGCTATTTAAATCTTCTTGTTTGAACAGTAGATCCGAAAGTAGAGAAGTGGGACGTGAAGGGGTCTAAACCTGGTTTATAGGGGTTTAAAGTGTTGTTTTCGTTCATTTTTAATCACCTTATTATATATCTAATACAATATAAGTGTATGTAATATATAAATATTATTGTGATGTAAGCTATATATGGAATATACGATTACTTTATATAATACCTTATTCGTGTATATTATTATGGTCGAGATACCCGCCAAATGGGTCTTAGAAGGATATACTCAGCTTTGGAGTAAATTCAAAGAAAAACCCTTCAAAAGCACAGAAGCTAAGAAAGTCATCAATGGTGTCCAGAACCCGAGCAACCTATACTCCCACCTGAAAAATACGGGATGGCTCAAGATAGAACGAGACCCAAAAGATTCAAGGAAGAGCATCTACACCCTAAAAGACCCAAAACAAACCATAGAAGAAATAGGAAAAAAATAATCTATCTAAAATTTCTTATTCTTTTCTCCAAAATTTACCTTTAGCCCAATCCCAAGTGAAAGCTAATATTATAATCCAAACTAGAACTGCAACTACTTTTTGATCTTTCAGAGAATCCCATATAAAAAACCCAACACCTAGAGATAATAAAGAGTATATTGATCCATACCACATCAAAAATTTAAGAAATCCATTCCTCGTTAATTTTTTCTTATCTCTCTCAAGCTCTTCGTATTTTAAATAGACCTTTTTAATAATTTCATCACATTTTTTTATTGTTTTGTCAAAATCTAAATTCTTAGAAGCTTTTATATGCCTCAAATCTATTTTACTTCCATCAATTAAACTCCAAGAATCTTCTAAACAAGCATAGTTTTTTTCCATAAGATCAACAAACTTTTCTAGTTCTGCAAGTAAAAGTTCAGCATGATTAATCTTGAATTCAATATATAAATGATTAACATCTTTTTGAGACATCTTACTTTCTTGAGTTAGAGCATTAAGAAGTTCCTCGGATTTCTCTATTTTTTTGAATATCTTATTATATTCCGCTAAATCTTTAAGAAAAGTTTTTTCTATATCTTCTTTTGTATTCATTAGTATCCTCTTCCAGAACGTGAATATATTTAAACTTTCTGACATTTTATCCTCCT
>CAYOJS010000012.1:0-17737 GCA_964404345.1 uncultured Methanosarcinales archaeon | reverse complement strand
GAGAATAAGGTCTCCTAAGTCTCAGTTTTTAAGTTGTTTGTCAATGGTTTTTTGAATCGTATTAATATAAAGATCCATCTGGAATTCAACTGTTTTCCAGGTCTCTTGACTGATGTCTTTTCCTTTGTATTTATTCTGGTTTCGGACAGTGCGAATGGTTTCAAAGAAGTGCCAGTCGAATTCAAGTTCAGAGTAGTTCAGCAGGATAAAGGCAAAGAGTCCTTGGTGATTACTCGTCTTTTGTTTCTTGAACTTCATAAGAACACCGCAAAGCTCTCGCAAAACATCGTAGTGAATGTTAAAGATAACTCGCCAATTAGGTTTCTCCATTTTTCTGAGTTGCTTTCCATATTCATAATCTTCGAGCGCCATCATCTTAACCTTCTCTACTTCATCTTGATCAAAGTGTGCTTCTTCATAGAGACCTTGAGATACAAGATCATCGTACACTTCCTCAGGCATTTTTTCTTTAGGCATGCACAGTCACCGTGAAGGGCTCTAGGCTTTCTTTGATTTGAAATCCTCGAGCAATATTGGGGAGCAGTTTGGGATCAAGTTCTTTGCTCATCATATGAGAGTCTATATAACTTAGCACTTGAATCTCTCTTCCCAACTTACGCTCAAACCCAGCTTTGTCAAAACCAGAATCATCGCCATAGATAAAAAGATCAATATCACTGGACTTGCTCCAGTCGCCTCTGCCAAAGCTACCGAAAAGAAGAGCTGTTTTAATCTCTGGAAGGGATCGGAGATGTTCAAAGAGGCCGCTCTGCGCAAGCAAGTAGAGTCCATACAATTGTTTCTCCGTACGGAAGGTAAGAGAGTCTTGGTTGGCGACATAATAAGGCATTCGACCGCGTGGTTTGGCTCGCAAGATAACGTTTTCTTTTATGAGTTTTTTCAAGTAATGGTTGACCCGCTCTCGGCTCATGACAGAAGCTCGTACAAGGTCTTCAAAGTGCCATCTTCGCAAGCTTTCCTCTAAAAACAGGGCTTTGAGCTTCTCCATTTTAGTATGATAAATCATACTAATATTTAAATGTTATGATAAGTCTCCGGAACCTTTATATAGCTAAAGTAATTACTTATAATTATTGATAATGAGAGCTGAGTATTTTGAGGATCAAACTAACCCGACACGCCCAGGCGCAAATGTACGATCGTGGGATAGACGAAACAGAAATCGAAAAAGTTATTAAACGAGGAAGCAAAATTAAGCAAACCGACGGCTTCAAAGCTGTATATGGTTATATCGGAGTTTGTTACAAAATACGAGGAGACAACTACATTATAAAAACAGTCACATTAGAATAAGAGGAAAACATGAAAGAAAAGTGCTATTTATGCGAAAAAGGAATGCTCGCACGGAAGAAAGTAGGTTATACTCTCTATGGTATTCCTATTGGAAAGTTTGAAGCGGAGGTCTGCAATTCCTGCAAAGAAGAATTCTACGACGAGGATGTTTCTAAAAAGATAACCGCTATTGTCAAGAAAAAAGGGCTTTTTGGCCTTGCTGCTAAGACCAAAATTGGGCAGAGTGGAAGCACGCTGGACATTCGCCTGCCTAAGAAGATCATTCAATTCCTTAATCTAAAAAAAGGCGCTGAAATCAACCTGCAACCCGAAGGGAAGAATAGACTGGTTATAACGACTTAGTCTTCAAGTAAGTGAAAAGTTCGGTATAGAGACTTATAGTTGAGATACAGAAGGAATAAGGAGGACGACACCTCCAAGCTTATTTTGTTACTAAACAACATAAAAATAATATACCAAGTCACATAATAATATGTTACTAAATACCATAATATTTATATACTAAGTCACATTTTTAGAGTAAATGAAAATAGAAAGCCATCTTCGAAACTACAAAGAAAGCCTTGGCGAACTCGAGCAAGCCATCCGAATCGGCCTAGAAGGAAAGCAACGAACCATTGGGTTTCACGCTTCCGTTGCCATGGTAGATTTGCTAGAGATGTTTCTGCACAAGAAGAACCTTTTGAGTTCAGACCAAGTCTTGAAACATGATTGGTTCGCCTCTAAAAACAAGATTCAAGAAAAACTTCCGATGCCTTTCGACAGAAAGGAAGAAATTCTGACGCATATGCGTTCCATTGAAGAAAAGCGAAATACGCTTTGCTACGGTTCTCCGCAAGAAAAACAAGTTCTAGAAGAGATCATTCAGCATTTCCAAACATTGCGAAAAATATTCAAGGAGTTGGGATTAGATGAAATCAAGTAAATTAGTGGCCTACGCCATGGATTTTGCTTCTTTCTTCATGGAGCAGATAAAAGATCCAGATGCAGTCCGAGCAATCATCTTATTCGGAAGTACAGCCCGTGGAGATCAGACCCTAAAGAGTGACGTAGATCTATTCATCGATACAGACACGATAAACAGTGCTTTTGTAAATAAAGTCCTGGATGATTTCTACGCAAGCCTTAAGTTTCAAAAATATTGGAAATTACTTGGAGTTTCAAATTCGATTTCTTGCAAAGTCGGCCGATTGGAAGAATGGGAATTGAAAAATTCCCTGATAGCGAATGGAATTGCTATCTACTCAAAATATGCCGGAAAGCCAGATGGAGAGCTATACGTCTTATTCTTAGTTGAAGTGAAAGGCTTGCATAAAGATAAAGTCAGGGTCTGGAGGAAACTGTATGGCTACAAGCAAAAAGTGAAAGATAAAATGTACATGCTCCCAGGACTCATCGAACGCCTCGGTGGGAAGCGCCTCTCTCCCTCTGCCTTTTCCATTCCAGCAGCACGATCCTACGAGATGCAGGACTTCCTCTCAAAGAACAGTCTAACGTATCAAAGAATAGATATCTGGACGAGCAACCTCGGCACACCGCAGAAATGAACATCTAATGTAAGCAGAAACAACCTTAGACATCCGCCTGCCTAAGAAGATCATTCAATTCCTCAACTTAAAGAAGGGGGTCGAAGTCAACTTGCAACCCGAAGGGAAGAATAGATTGGTGATAACGACTTAAAGTTATATCCCCCTCAAGATCTCATCTGCCGTGAGTCCTTTAGCAAAAAGCAAGGTCAAGGTCTTCAAGGAGTGCTCATGCAATTCTCGTAATTTGTCCGGAGACCCGACTAAGTCCGTAGCCAGCACAACATCAAAACCATGCGTTACAGCGGATCGGACAGAGCTGTCAACACAGGCGTGGGTATATCCCCCTAATACAACGAGTGTCTTAACTCCTTTTTCTTTCAAGTACTGCTTAACTTGAGGATTTGAAAACACATCGTAGCTGTTCTTCTGAAAGACAGGCTCTCCCTCTGCAGGTGTAAACACCAATTCATATCCCCAAGTCCCTGGAACAGCAAGTGCCCAGTTTTCTTCAGCTCCGAAGGTTTCAATTCTTTTTTTCTTAACGTTTTCAGCAATGTGCTCAGGTCCTTCGGTCATCTGAACGTGAACAATAGGTATTTTTTTCTGTCGTGCTTCTCGTAAAAATCGCCTGGCTTTAGGAAGCATTTTTTGCAGGTTCTCAACGCCCAGTCCGGCCTTTCCAATCTTTCCATCCGGATGGACATAGTCATTCTGTACGTCCACAACAACAACCGCCATTTTTTCAAACGATTTAGTTTTCATTTTTCACCTCTTTCGCGCTGCACGGTTCAAATTCTTCTTGTAATAGGCTCGCGATCTCATCAGCAGTTAGACCATATGCAAAAAATGTGGCAAGGATGTTCAGCGTGTGCTCGTGCTCCTTTCGCAATTGGTCAGCAGCGCCAACAAGATCAGTAGCGAGTATGATATGATATCCTTCTGTGAAAGCTGTGCGTACTGAGGTCTCCACACAGAGGTGAGTCGTAACTCCAAATATAATGAGGGTTTTTACACCAATTTTTTCAAGGTGCTGTTTAAGGCTTTGATTTGACAAGATTGAGAAGCTGTATTTGTCAAAGACAAGCTCTTCCTTGGGCACGTCCAATGCAAACTCATGACCCCAAGTCCCTGGAATAGCAGCACTCCACGTGTTTCCAAAGCTGTCGTATTGCTTCTTTCGCATGTTATCCGGTTGAAGGGTAGGATCGTCGCTGTTTCGAGTGTGAATAATAGGGACCCCTAGTTTTCTAAGTTTTCCTAGGAACTTCTTCATGGAGGGGATCATCTTTTTTACCTTTTCAAATCGGAATCCGACGTGTCCCAAGCGGCCTTTTTCAGAGCAGTAGTCGTTCTGCATGTCAATCACAATCGCTGCGATTTTTCCTTTTTTGATCACATCACAGGGTATGGGTTTCATGGTTTCACCTCTTCAATGGATTTTTCAACAGCCACCCAATCGTAACAAAGTGGTCGTTGCACTCCCTCTTCCAATCGAGAAGAATACACGGGGATGCCTCGATCATCCACCAGCCCATATCGAACGCTTCCTCCTTCTTGGAAGAGTTCAGGTTCTAACTTGCTCCATCTCCAGAGGCAGTAGAGTTGTCCTTCCGTTACAAGGTTACTCGGGTCGAGCTCATCGAAAGGGGCATGTACAATGCCATTCCATTGATGCCTCTTGGTTTCTTGAACAAAGTGCTCACGCGCAGCTTGGTATTGAGAGTCTTTCTGAAGCAGAGCATAGAGAACTTCTTTAGCGCCCGTAGAGCTGTGAATCGCATTTTTGCTTTGGTTTAAGCAATACTCAAGCAAGACATTTCCAGCTCGAATGGCTTCTCGCCAGAATATCTTATCTCTCATCTGAATACTGGATGGATCCTTTCCATCTCCCCAACCAAGGACTTCGTGTTTCTGATAGGAAGGTGCTCGAGCAGCTTCTTCAATAAGGAACGCGAGTGGAACGCGGTTTTCAAGGCCGTGTTCTCCAAGGACCAATCCGGCTCGTACGCCTTCAGAAGTTCTGAATTGATCGCTAACTGAATAGAATCCTTCTTCCAGATCGTTTCGATGGAGAAGAGCCCAGGGTTTGTAGCTTCGTCCGGCTTCATCAGGTCCACCCGCAGTCATCACTGCCTTTCCTCCATTCTTTTGAACCGTATGAGCAACCAAGTCTTCAGCCAATCCGCAACAAGCATTGAAGTAATCCGGTCCTAACACCTTAAGTACACGGTCCAAGGCACTCTCAACATAGTCGGGTGTGAGAGGCACGACTTCATGTCGGATTCGAATGCCCTCGTTTTCAAGCATCTTTACAGCGGTAAGTGCAGCATCTAAATCTCCTCGATTCTTTGAATCATAGGGAACAACGGTTACAGCTCCGCCAAAGTCTCCGCGAGTTGCTCGGGCAACCGTAGCTGTGATGAATTGGCTGTCAATTCCTCCCATGGCCGTCCAAAGAATATCCCGGTTATCAGGAATACGACCAACAACGTGTTGAGTGGCCTTTTCTAATATTTGTTGAGGATCAACAGGTTTTGGATCTTTAGGATCATATCGCGGGAGTTCAAACCAAGATTCTAATTTCAAAGTTCCATCAACTACTTTTCCATAACTGCCACCAGGTACAGTCTGTACCTTTTTCACGCCTCCTTTCTGAACGGTCTCCGACGTGCTGCCCAGGACCAATCGTCCTTGATCATCATATCCAAATACAAGAGGACAAATACCCCACTGGTCGCGCCCAACAAGAGTTTCTAGTTGACCTTCTCGTTCAACTTGTGCGACAAAAGCTCCTTGCCAGTCCATTTCAGATAAAAGTGCAGGGCCTTTTTTTTGCAATCCTCGTAACAAGACTTGAGTGTCATTTCTGGCACCCAGATCATACTTCGCATTGATCTCTTGCCAGTTATAGATTTCAAAGTTAGCAGCAACCACATTTCTTCCTTCTTGGAGGGGCTGGTTGTTATTGCCCACATCCACAAATCCCAATAAAGTTTGGCAAAGAACCCCATTTCCAATCTCAGCAGAGCAAGCAGCTTCAGGTCCTCTTCGTTGAGCAACCTGGAGCATGCCTTCTAAGTCCTTCTTCTCCGCTCCTGTTCCGATGATGCCTGCGATGCCGCACATAGTTCATTCACCTCATTCAAAGTTGAATATCACATCTTCCCATGCTCCCCATCCCGCTGCGGCTTACGATTCGATGATAGGCCCTATCTTCTTCAGACAGCCCTCTTTCCATTTGAGGGGATCGTTGCACCCGTTCCAATTCACTCATGATTTCGAATTCCATTTTCTTCACCTCTTTTTAATCACTACTCACTAGTAATATAATAGATAATCATATATATCAATCTTTTTAGTGTATTTTTGATAAAAAGGTGAAAATTTATATATTAAATAACATAATTCCCAATATGTCCGTAAAGATCGATCTTAAGGATAAAAAGCTGCTTTATCACCTTTCCCAGAGCGCAAGAACCCCCCACACCCAACTCGCTAAAAAGATAGGCCTTAGTAAAAATGCCGTTACGTATCGTATTGAACGATTAAAAAAAGAAGGCGTAATCCAGTACTTCACAACAGCCTTACATCTAGGGAACCTAGGACTAGACACATTCACCTTATTGCTACGATTCAATACCCCTCTGGACGACTCCATCTTAAATTTCTTCAAGAATCATCCTTATGCAAACTGGGTCGTCACCCTTTCTGGAAATTGGGATGTATTCGCAGAATTTGTCTACACAGGGATTATGGACCATCACCGCATCACAAATGAGATCATCAAGACCTTCAGCGAAAAGCTCAACACCTACACCACCTTCTTCTCTTTTGACTGCATCAAAGTCGAGCATTTTCCAGGAGACTTCTACCAAGATCCAGAGCCAAAACCGCCCTTGATTAGGCAAAAACCACACCACCAATTCAAAGCAGATGAAATCGACAAAAAAATCCTTTACATACTTAGTCAGGATGCTTCGCTAACATACCCCGCATTGGCTCAGCAAGTCGGCGTCGGCATCAATGTGATACGATATCGTTTGAAGCAGCTTGAAAAAAATGGAGTGCTGTTAAAAACATTCGCCGAAGTCAATCGTCAACAATTAGGGTATACCGATTACCTATATGTTCTACACCTGAAAAATCTATCAGAGAGCAGTATGCAAAAGATTCGTAAAGCCATTCAAAGCAATCTAAATGTGAATTATGCCTTTTTTGACACGTGTTCTTATAATCTGATATTCACCTGCTCCTTTAAAGACTCGCATGGTGTAGATCAATTGACGCACACCTTGCGCCAGGACTATCGTAACATCATCGACCGTCAAGAGTACATGATTTTATGCGATCAGCTCGTATTTAACTTATTCCCAAAAGGCCTCTTGGGATAAGCCTACCGATAAATTTTAATAAGAGTGTCATAGAAAAAAAGAAAATGAACAGCACGATCAAATCCTTACTTACAGGTGTCGGCCAGGTCATGCTCCAGGAAAACGCCTGGACAGGTCTTTTTTTCTTGCTGGGTATTTTCTACAACTCCATGCAAATGGGCCTTGGTGCCATCATTGGTGTCATCCTAGGAACCATAACAGCACATCTGTTCAAATACGGAAAAAAAGAAATTCAAAAAGGCTGGTACGGCTTTAACGGCACCTTAATCGGAATCGCCATGGTGTTTTTCTTTGGTCTGAACCCACTCTCTATTTTATTCATCTTGATAGGAGCCGTTCTTTCCTCTTATGTCATGCACGCAATGGTTTCCCGTAAGCTCACTCCGTACACCTTTCCGTTTGTCTTAACCACCTGGCTCTTGATCCTTCTTATTTCAACCACCCATCTCCTTCCGAAAGTAGACCACTCACTTTCAGACGCGAGTACACTACAGCCCGTATCGGCTGCTTCCGAAGGGCTCGGCCAAGTCATGTTCCAAGACAATATAGTCACAGGGGTCTTATTCGCCATTGGCCTCTTCATCAGTTCCAGAGTTTCAGCCTTGTATGGAATCATCAGCTCTATCTTGGGCATGTTAATCGGAATGCTCTTCATCCCTTTGTCCTTAATAAATATAGGCATCGCCGGCTTCAACGCTGTGCTGTGTGGAATCGCCATGGCAAAGCCCAAATTCTCCTGGTTTCCCTTCCTAGCCATTTTCCTCTCCATTTTGATTCTTTATCCATTCATCCTGTTACAACTCCCCGCTCTTACCTTTCCGTTTGTTCTGGCAAGCTGGATAACACTCAGAGTGCAAAAGACTAAAACTTTTTAAACATGAACTTCAAAGGAAGGTCATGACCGAACTGGACTTAGTACGTGTCTTTGTAGAGGGGAATGTCCAGAACCGGTTTATTGTTTTAGCCGATAAATTAGATGATTTCATTCGAGGAAACGCGCCTATATTAGAAAAAGTAAATGCCAACATCGATTGGTATAACACTCTACCTTTAGGGAAGGCAACGTCCACGGCAATGATTAATTTCTACCGTGCGGATACCGAACAGGCTAAGAAAGGGCTTTCAATCTATAACCGCATGTTTGGTATGATTGACTTCAATAGGGCCATGGCTGCTTCGAATTTTGGCTTGCCTCAGTTTTTAGCAGAAAATGGACTTCCAAAATCACAGATTGAAGTCTATCAAACGGAAATAAGGCAGTATTGGAAAGAAACCTATGGAGCGATTTCAGACAAGTTCGGAAGGTGCATGGATCCACTTCAAGGAATGAGAGCGACCTTGCAAACAGAAATTGATTGGCTAGAACAGATTCCAAGCCTGCCCCACTTGGAAGCATATGACAGAGAAAAGGCATTAAACAAGTTATTTGAAAAGGAAAGAGACGCTTTCTATGTATTAGTAAAAGAATGGAAGAAAGATGAAAATTTCAATGATGCCGTGGAAAACGCAAGAGCCTTGTGCCAATCGCAATTGTTCAAATTAAAAGAATGGGGAAAAAATGCCGTAGTCCAATTCAGGGAAGGTTTAAGAGTTGAAGAAACGATGAAAACAGGACAGAAGTTCTTTATCGTCTCTATGTACACATTAGGAGCTTTATATACGGTTTTGACGATTCGGCAAACGCTCATAAAAAAAACATTTGGTTTTGCCATGGAACATTTAAAATTATACATGGAGGCCAAAAACATAAAGATGAGAGCTGCAAAGTTGCAAGAAGGAGCGCATGCTTTACTGAAGTTGCCGCTAGAAAAGGTCGCAGATAGAGCGACAGAAGCCGTTGTTTCAGCAGCAGCTGAAAAAGCAGTAGAAACCATAGTAGACTGGGCAGCATAACAAGATACTTACATATATCACCCAGCCACTTCAATTTCCAACCGATTCTTCTCAACCGGGTAAATGCGTACCAAGTCTTTATAGCTCAACCCCGTAAACTTGACCAGTTCTGGGGGTTCCAATCCTCGACAAAGCAATTAGGAACTTTTCTTCCAAAATATTTATAAATAACTGGTACCTTTCTTCCTATAAAATGACCTCAATTCCTATACACAAAGACCAGATCAAGGAGCATCTGCAGGAGATCCAAGACGCGATTGCAATCGGCATAGAAAAAAGGCCAGCTACGCTCGCTCTGCACACTTCAGCCTGTGCCATCTCCCTCTTAGAGGCTTATCTGCACACCTCAGGAAAGATCAGCACGGGAACCATCGTCAAGCACGAATGGTTTAAGCGCCCGAATCCAGGCCAGAAAATCATGCCCCTAGCTGAAAGAAAGCTTGGAGTAAGCTTCTCAGATAAAGAAGAGATTTTACAGCTTATGTATACACTCGAAGAGCACCGCAACAAATTAATCTATGGCAAACCATCTAAAACCGCATTAGAGGCTATCTTGAAAGCCTTCGAAAAACTGCACACAATCATTCAAGAAAAGATGAGAGAATTAGGTGAAGAAATTGAATAAGCAGACTTTGCAGGCCATTGCTTACTGCCAGAATGCCTTAAGCTTTCTTTTCTTAGACGCAGACATAGACGACTTAATCAATGGAATATATCTGCATGGGTCGGCTGCGCGTGGAGAGCTCAGTCGCGAAAGTGACATTGACCTCTTTCTGGATTGCAAGGCCGTTCATGAAAAAACCATAGAAGGAATCGCTAAAGCCGCTTTGTCTAGGTTCTACGAATCCAAAGACTATGAAAAATGGAGGCATTACCGATTCAGCTACCCCATTTCTGTACAAACTGGAGATCTAAACACCTGGCAGTTGAAAACCAGCATTCAGGCGGAAGGCATCCAGCTCTACTCAAAAAACCAAAGCATATCATCCACTGAAAGACAAACCCTATTTATATACCATCTGCCCAAGAAAAAAACAAGCTATCTTCGATTCATACGCGCGCTCTTCGGAAGAAAGGAGAAAGGATACCAGGACCAAGGAGTTCTCGGCAAAGCGAAAGGGGAAAAACTAGGCCCTAACGTGATCTTCATCCCAAAAGAAAACCAGCAACTCATCGAAAAGTTTCTGCAGAAGGAAAAAACCGACTACCGAATGATGGAAATCAGCGTGTTTCGATGAAAACTCTGGATTTATACGTCCACACGACAACAATATTTTCTCGTAGTGTGCCCACACTCATCACCCCGCCACTTCAATCTCCAACCGATTCTTCTCGACAGGATAAATCCTAACCAGATCTTTGTAACTCAATCCGGTGAACTTGACCAGTTCAGGGGGGATGCGGATCACAAGCGAATTACCAGACTTCGTCACTTAGGCTCTGTTTCTCCGATCCGACGGGTGATTTAGAGTATATGTTTCCTTCCCCAGTTATTTTATACAACATAATAGTATAAAAGTAACGATTTTGTTATAGAGGACTTTGAATAACCTCCGGCGCACACTAGGCTGTCGACGAGCTACTTCGCCTATAGGACACTACCCATAGGGGTTATTCAAACCTCTCTATATTAGATTATTATATAATTATATAATTATATAATTATATAATTATAATATAAGATTAATAATATATATTATCTTTCTATATAGAAAACAATTGACGATGAATAAAAAAGCGTTTTATCGAAGAAGGTTTTTGAAACTTTTTTCTTTTACTTTTCGTTTCCAATGGAAATAGGGGTGGAGAGGTAGACGATGATTTCGTTATCACTTAGTAGTCCTAAAAACCATAACCTTTATATATGTCGCTGATTTCTCCATTATCATACCTATTCCTTACATTAGAGGATGCCTATGATTGTACAAACCGAATTTTTAAAAAAAATCAAAGACTTCGGCCTCAACAGCTACGAAGCCAAGATTTGGACTGCATTACTTTCCAGAGGCGTTAGTACCGCGGGAGAACTTTCTGACATTGCTAACGTACCCCGAAGCAGAAGTTACGACATTCTTGAATCACTTGAACGCAAAGGCTTTATTGTTATGAAAATTGGAAAACCCATCCAGTACTTGGCTGTATCTCCTACTGAAGTACTTGAACGCGTCAAGAAAAAAATACGTGAAGATTCTGAAAAAAATATCGAGCAACTGGACAAAGTAAAAACTACCGATGTCCTTAACGAACTCACCCTTTTGCACAAAAAAGGAATTGAACTCGTAGAACCCTTTGATATCACCGGAGCTATCAAAGGGCGAGACAATATTTATGACCACATTGAACTCATGGTTAAAGATGCACAAGAAGAGATCTTACTTGTAACCAGCGAAATAGGCTTTATTCAAAAAAGCCAAGAACTTGATCGTGCCTTGAAAAAAGCACATGATCGAGGCGTCCAAATTCGCATTGCAGCGCCACTCACCAAGAAAGCAGAGAAAGAAATCAAGATGCTTATTCCTCTTTCAAAGATCCGAGTGTGCAAAGGACTTAATGCCCGATTTTGTATCATTGATAAGAAAGAAATTGCTTTTATGCTCACCGATAGTATGGATGTACACCCCAGCTATGACGTAGCTGTCTGGGTTAATACACCCTTCTTTGCTAGCGCACTTACACAACTCTTTGAACTTGCCTGGAAGGACATGAAGGATGTAAAAACTGTTATCAATTAATCCTACTCACCTCTTTCCCAGCAAAACCACCACACCCCTTCTCTGGTTTTGCTGGGTTTTTATATCTTCAAGCCTTGCCGTACGATTGTTGTATATATTTTTTAACCTCTGTCAAATTCTTAAATACCCTGTCGGCCACTCTAAAATCTTCACCCTTTACTTCTTTGCTAGGTACTGCATAACAAAGCATATTGGCCGCTTTTGCAGCCTGAACTCCTTTAGGAGCATCCTCAAGAACCAGGCAATCCTTGCAATTCATTTTAAGTTTAGCTGCGGTATGTATAAAAATCTCTGGAGAAGGCTTTGAGTTTTTTACTTCATCTCCAGAAATATAAGTAGTGAAGTGGTGTAGGAAACCTAAATTACTCAAGATCTGTTTGATCTCATTTTTGTGCGAGCCAGATGCGACCGCTAATTTCAATTTCATATCTTGCAGTAGCTTTAGCAAGCCCTGTAAACCTCTCATGGGTCGTATATGCCTTAGAATCTTTTTATAGGCTTTGTTCCTATGTCGTTCAAGAATTTCAGCAGATATAGGAAGATCCCATATTTTGACTAATCTCTGACATGCATACTTATCTGAAGTTCCAGCATTTTTTGCATATTCCTCTATAGTTAGTCGGTGTCCATAAGGCTTTAAAGCAACATTATACGCCTTTATATCCAATGGATGACTATTGATCATCAAACCGTCCATGTCAAAAATAACTGCTTTAATCATTTTATCTTTTTCAACCAATTTGCTATCACTTGAGTTAACTCTTTTTCCCCGCCTTTGAAATTATGGGCGCCAGGTACTAATGCGGTAGAGGATTTTTTGTTTTTGTATTCTTTTCTGAGCAGTTCTAACATTGTTGCAGGGGGGATGACCGCATATTGTTCATCTTTTCCCAACACAGACAAAATAGGAATTCTGATTCTTCGAATAACTAAGATTGGTTTTTTATAGTTGAAAAGATTGGCCTCTATTCCATGATCACTCCAAGCGCCCAGAATCCGTCTTGGACTGAAAAACTTCACTTTTTCATTCCAAATAGGAGTATTGCCCTGACCACACCAGATCTTGAATTTACAATAGCGCATGATCCAGGGATGCATCGACCCAGCTTCTTTTTTTGATATGTTTAGATCGTCGCAAGGCGCGAGCAGAACAAGGCCTCTGACCGTCCTGTTTATTTTTTTTGATGAATAAAATACCGCTTTCTGGCATCCAGTACTGTGTCCTATTAAAATAATTTTTTTAAAATCCCTCTTTTTTAAGTACCTAATTGCCCCTTCAATATCTAATATACAGTCTTCGAAGCGCTCACAAGCTGTTCCTGCTGTTAAGTATTTACCATTTTGCTTTTTGAAACCCATAACCAACCCTGTACCGCGGTTGTTGAAGGTTAGAACAGCCCATCTTGCCTTCTTGGCGGCAGCACAAGCAGCCCATATGGGACCTCCAATCATGGAGCTCCCCATCCCATGCAAGTAGATCATGGCTTTCTTTGAGTGACTTGGATTGTATAAGAAACCAGTTAGTAAGATTTTATCACTCGCTGTAAAATTACAAAGCTCACCTTGAATTTGACGCATTTTTTTGTATTTATTTATTGCTTTAAACATTTTTCGAACAAATAATGTTCTATATAGTTACTAATTAATCATACAACCTCATATAAATCAAAACATTAATAAAGAGCCTGGCTCTCCACTCCTCTATGGGGATTAGTCAATACAGCCGAAAAAGCCTAGAAGTTCAGCTGGACATTGCCTTAAACGCTTTGTTCAAAGCCATTGAATCTGGAAAGGTTGAAGACCTTAACTTTGCTTTAGATATTTTCAACCTCGGAAGCATCAAGAATAACCCCCTTATTGAGGCCACTGTTGTAAGTTTTGACGGCGAAAACTACTACGACTTCAACCCCTTTAAAGCCGAAAACCTCTTCTGTAAGCACTTCCTCGCTGGATTTTCCGGACAACGACAAGAACTTGATCCTGGAGCCCAACAACTCGTCCAAGCCCAGGTCTCTGATCTCAAAGAAAATCCCAATAATTACGAGAAATGGACCGAACTCGGAGAAAGCCTCGGAAGGTACAATGGAAGTGACGCGCTCTTCAAAGAAGTCATGATCTTCCTTCGCAACAAACGCAAAGAATATAGTAAAACGACATCTACAGAATCCTCTTAAATATCGCTTTGCCATATGTCAGCGACTCCGAGTCACTGAGCATACCCAAACCCTGTTGCGACGCAGACAAACCTTTAAAACCTCTCTTCTTATCTCTTTTCCATGATCCATATTCTTGGAACATCCCACATCGCCCATGAATCCGTCCAAAAGATAAAAGAAGCCTTCCAACAGTTTCAACCTGATTTTGTAGCCCTCGAACTGGATGAGGCAAGACTCCACGGACTTTTACATCCCCACCAAAAAACCTCTCATTTAGAAGTCATCCGCGCTGTCGGGGTGAAAGGATACCTCTTTGCCCAAGTCGGCCGCTTTGTACAAGACAAACTTGGCAAAGCCATCGGCATGAAACCTGGAGTTGACATGCTCACTGCTTTCCAGCTCGCCAGACAAAAAGGCATTCCCCTTTTTCTCATCGACCAAGACATCCAGGTTACCCTTCGCGGCATTTCAAAAGAACTCACCTGGAAAGAAAAATTCCAATTCATCAAAGACCTTTTTCACCCCCCACAAGAGTACAATTCCCTCAAAAAAGATTTACGGGCATTGCCTTCTTCCGAACTCATTCATAAAATACTACAACACCTCAAAAAAAATTACCCCAATCTTTATCAAGTACTCGTTCATGAACGAAACCAGTACATGATTCGCCAATTAAGGCATTTGCAACACCAATACCCTGATAAAAAAATATTAGCGGTTGTAGGAGCAGGGCATCAAGCGGAGATGCAGCATACCTTCTCTCTACAGAAAATTATATAAGCTGTTCTCTCCCTTGCTTAGAATGCACAGCTTTCTCTATCGTTACCAGCACTTCTTTTCCTTTACCCTACAAGAGTACATCCAAGTCTTACTCACATCGATCGCGGCTGCGTTTGTCATTGGTTTCCGAAACTGGGGCGGACAAGAATTTAGCTTTTTCTCTGGATTTGCTAACTTTATTTTCACTTTCATCGTGTTCATCTTAAGCCTCTATGCCCATCTTTTCGTTCAGAAATTAGCCGGCCTCAAAGTGGGTTATTTTCCCACTTACCGCTCTTACCCTAGCTTGTTAGTTACAGGCATTGTACTCGCCTTCCTTACCAATGGCTATTTTCCCTTCTTCATCACCGGATGCCTGACGTATGCCATACAAGATGATATGCGCCTGGGCAAACTTCGTAAAGGGTACGCCCTCTGGGAAGCTAGCCTTGTTTCCTTTACAGGCCCCCTAACCAGTATCCTTATCGCGGCTATTATCGGTGTTTTCTATACCCTCATCCCTCTTGACTTCTTGTATACTATCATTACCATCAATCTGCTCATTGCGATATACTCCATGATTCCTTTCCCTCACTTCAAAAAACTCAATCCCCTCGACCTGATCTTCTCCAAAAGCCACCGATTAGGAACATTTCTCCTTAACATCCAAGAAGGAGGACCTGTGGGACTCCACATCTTTATGCATAAACCCTACTTCTTCGTCTTTACCTTCAGCCTCGTTTTGTTCTACAGCGGCCTTATCTTCACCGCGCAAACCTTCGCCCTCTTATTATCCCTGATTTTAGCCCTTGCGACCGGCATTATCTATTACTACGTCGTCGAGAAAGCCAGTTAAGCTTTTTTTTGCTACTAACAAAAATTTCGAGGCTTTAAACCACGAAATTTTTGGAAGTCTAAAAACTCATTGATTTTTGTTACTAATCATCGACGACAAAAGTCGTTTTCTCCGACTGAGAATGGACGAGAAAAACACAAAATTTAAATAGCACTCCCTCTCGAGAATCGACGAGAAGGGGGACATGCTCAGCAACTCAGCGTTGCTGGCATCCTCAGAAGCAAGCTTCTGAGTAAACCCTTAACGATTCGAGGTGAAATACATATGGCACAAAAAGTAGCAAAAGCTGGAGTCAAAAAAGAAGAAGGATACCTATACTTTGTTGACAAAGCAGGTGACATTTCTCGTGCAGCTATGAGCCGCGGCGGACGAAAAAAAGGAAAAGTCAAAGCCGAGAAAGTAGCTCGAGTAGGCGTCCGAAAAGAATCAGGATACCTCTACTTTGTCGACAAACAAGGCGACATCTCCCGAGCCAAGATGGCCCGAGGAGGAAGATAAAGAAAGATTTTCTTCCTTTTTTTATATTTTTTTATAGGTGGAGGTGTCTTATGACTGATGTAGGTAAATTGAAAGAAGATTTACTTAGAAAAAAACAACAACTGGAAACAGCAGTAGATAGAGTAGCTGGAACTACTGGTGATTTAATCAATTGGATTAATAGCTATTTACAAGGCAAAACCCTTACGCCTCATAGCCAGGATCCCCCGGCCTGCGACTTCATATGCATATAAGAACTGTCGATGAACCCAACTTTAAAGACTTAATGAGCGCTCTTGCAGAACTCAAACAAGTGATCGAGTCGCTAAAAGATTTGGAAAAGGCTGCCTAATTTCAGTACGTCTCCACCTGTAAACCTTTAATCTTTGAGAAATCTTTTGTATTATGAGTTAAGACTTTGTCTTTCTTTACCAGGGCAATACCTGCAATGAGCGTGTCAATAACGTTTATCATTTCTCCCTTCTTCATAAAGGTTCCATGCCATTCACCTGCTTTTTCACCTGCTTTGGCATCGAGATGAAGAATGGGTTTTCCCTGCAAAACTTGTGCCACTTTTTCCTTTTCTTCCACTGATCGATTGCTTCTGAAAATGCCAGTAAAAAGCTCAAAAATAGTTAAGGCAGTTGTATGAATCGGTTCATCGCGTACCAAACATTCTTTATATTTATCCACCGCTGCTGGTTGTTTATCCATTAAATCAATCATGAAATCTGTGTCCAGAATCATTGCAGCCTCGTAGTTCTGCGTTCCACTTCTTCGTTCATCTGCTTTCTGGTTTCTCGGACACTTTTTCTTAGCTCCTCTGCTTCTTTATGAGAGAGTATTCCGATAAGATCTGACCAAGAATCCTTTCCCACTAGCCGGTTGACTACATCGCTGAAGCTTTCCTTCGATTCTTTTCTCGCTGCAAGTCGCTCATACGCTTCCTCTGTAATACTAATGGTCTTTGTTGCCATAAAGTCTGTGTATGTATGTGTATTTAAATAGTTTTCCCCTTTTTGGAAACCATTTTAAGACACGGGAGGGTTCCATTTACATGCTCCGTCATATCCAGCCTTATCTTTACCAGCAAACCATCTTTGGAACATGCGCTCAGAAAAACACATTGGTCGTGCTACCGACAGGGATGGGAAAGACCCTTATTGCGTTGATGTTGATTGCACATCGATTACACAATTACCCGCAAAGTAAAGTGCTCCTTTTATCGCCCACTCGCCCTCTCTGTGACCAACACTATGAAACGTGCAAGCGGCATCTGGAGCTTCCTTCTGATAAAATTGTGCTTGTGACTGGGACTGTGGCCCCTGAAAAAAGAAAAGAGATCTATGAAGCGGCGCAGATCATCATCAGCACACCACAAACCATTGAGCATGACCTTATTAACCGAAGATATCCTCTAGTTGAAACGAGCCTCTTGATTGTAGACGAAGCTCATCGTGCTGTTAAAGATTATAGCTATGTATGGATTGCCAAGCAGTACCAAGAAAAAGCCAAACACGAACGTATCCTTGCCCTAACCGCGAGCCCTGGCAGTGATCAAGAAACCATCCACGAAATCTTACAACACTTAGGCATTGAATCCATTGAAGTCAGAACAAGCGAAGACCCC
>CAYOJS010000011.1:0-17753 GCA_964404345.1 uncultured Methanosarcinales archaeon | reverse complement strand
AAGCATTTCCGGCACCACCTTCTCAAACGCGAACTTTCCTACCTTCTTTCGCTTTTCGCTGATCGTTAAGTTTTTTATGAACCGCGAAGCACCGAATACGAAACAATCCGCGTCTTGGCTTACGAGGGCATAGGCATCCCCTTGCTTTACCATGAAAGCTGCTTGGGCCTCTCCCTCTGATGGTGCTTGAAGCCAAGGAATGCCCATCGCTGAAAGCAAGTCCTGCGCCTCATGCACCATCTCTATTGTTAAACGCGAGGTACGAGAGGCGAACTTGCGCATGGATTCTGTGTCTTCTGCTTCCTTTGCCGCCTCCAACTGTCTTTCTGCTTCTGCTTTCAAGGCATGACGGCGTTCCTGCTCCTTCCTCTTCAAATCCGGCACTTTGCCATCGAATACAAATATCAACTTGATGTTGTACTCTAAGAGGCGAGAAAATCTGGAAAAAAGCCCCATCAAGTGACTGGTGACACGACCCTTGCTATCCATCAACGGCGTACCATCCCGGTTACGGATTGAACTCAAAAATTGATATAATACATTGTACGCGTCGACCGCCAGCACTTTACCACTCAAGTCCTCGATGGCCATTGGCTTTGAGACCAACAACTCTGTAATGGCAACGCCCATGACGCTCCAGACGAGAGACTAGTATAAAAAGATTATCTATAAAAAAAAGCGCCCAGGCTCGGACATTCAGAATTACAACGCAGGTGCGTTGAACTCGTTTGAACCGAGAATCCCAGAGGGACCGGTTGACTTTCAACAATGCGCAAAACGCCACGTTTTGCGCCCGCTCAGAAATCTTACGATTTCTGGCGCATGAAGTTCTTGCGAACTTCATTGTTTCAAGACCGGCGCACTCTTCTGCTTCGCATTCTTCGAATGCGACACTACAGGACTTGGAGTCCTGAGCTTCGCAATTCTTCGAATTGCGAAGTACCAGATTATGCGACCTGGGCACGAGAATGAAAAAGAAGCCTTGGTTTTAAATACTTGCGCTACTTTGAAGAAGTCTTATGATTCTTCACCCAATCCTTGAGTTTGTACTTATAATGCCCATAGGCTAATTTCAAGTTTCCACGAGCTACCTTCATCCCACTTGGACTTGCCAAGATACACGCCTCTTTCGATACCGCCTCAAATGTTTTTGTCAAGAAACCTGATTCCTTACCCACCACAAAAGACTTTTTCTTACGAATACTCTCTAAGAACTCTTCTATACCTATTTTACCCCCCACACCTGTTAACGTCTTTCCAAGATCTCGAACTCGATGGCCATCTGAACCGCCAATTAAACCCTTCCTCCCCCCCAATGCCCACTGGTATGCTTTATTGTTCATCTTCTTCAAGGAATTTGTGTTTAACACTTCCACGCAATCCAAGCTCTTCATAAAATCTTTCTGCAACCGTGCTGTTTTAATTCCTACATAACTAAAATACGGATGTGCCGCCCCCACTAGACAGTTTATTCTCTTCAGTTTATCTAACAGGTCTACAACTGAAATACTCAGACTTAGACTCTTATCCATAAAAGGACGCATACACTTCTTTTCCAGTTCCAATAAATCTACTTTTGAATACGGATACGCCAAGATGTGGATACCCTCCTTACTTTTCAATTCAACACCCGGCACTGCAAAAACTTCCTTTTGCGACAAAGACAATAAAGAACCTTGCACTTGGTTATGATCTGTAATCGCGACTCCAACTCCCAATTTCTTGCACTTCTTTAGAATCTTACCCACATCACTTCGACTATCATAAGAGTATTTTGAATGAAAATGCATATCCACCAATGTACAATCCGAAAGATCCAGTTTCTTAGGTTTTACCCGAATCAGCCACTGCTTCCCAAAACGCTTCTCCATGTAACACCCAACAACCTTAACAAAGCTCCTTTTTATAAATATTCGCCAAACCAAAGGTTAAAATACTCTTCCACTACGAACAGGTGTGTGAAAAAACAAGGCTTTCTCACCATACCCAATGCCCTCACTCTCTCGCGTATCTTATTTGCCCCCCTGTTTATCTATTCATTATCCCAAGGAAACCCCCTAACGGCTTTTGCCGTGATGATTATTGCCTGGACCACGGACGCCGATGGATGGGTGGCCCGGAAACTCCACCAAGAAACGGAGTTTGGAAGGTATTTTGACTATACAGCCGATACGATCTTTTCCTCTGCCACAGTACTCGGAACGGTTTATTACCATTATGTTCCTCTCTGGTATGCGATCTTTATCAGCGCCCTATTTTTTCTCAAAGGCATTGGTATCTGGCTTCAAACTTACAAAAAATACCGTGGAACCCTATTGGCAAAGGGTAGCATGCACGCAATCTCTATCTATTTAGCATTCGCCTTGCTTCAACACCCCCTAGCTCAACCCCTCCTTTGGATGAGCCTTGTATATTATGGAATTATGAGCCTAAACACATTCGCCCAAGGAATCTCCTCTCGAAGATAACCAATAAGTTTAAAAACCCCTTCAAGATCACCTGTCAATAACCACTATTATAGAATTCATCGTGGTTATTGAGCATGCTCAGAATTCCACCCACTCTTATGCTCAATTGGCGGAATTCTGACATTAAAAGGGGCATGCACAATGGCAAAACAAAACATCTATGGTTCTGTGAAACGCTTCGGCGCCCGTTATGGAAGACGATTGCGAGAGAAACTCGGCAAGATTGAACACGAACAGCATAAGCTCCACAAGTGCCCTTACTGTCAATTTATCAAAGCCAGGCGCGTCGCTGTAGGCATCTGGGAATGCCGAAAATGCGAGCGCAAATTCACCAATAAAGCCTATACAGTTGGTAAACTCAATCCGATCAAAGTCATTGTTCAAACTGAACAACACTAGAGGAAAACATGAGCGGGTACTCATCTAGGGGTTGCACCCCTAAGACCCTGCAGCGGATTCCCAAGGAATCCACTTATGAAACGAGGAAACCATGAGCGAATATAAATGCTTTTTTTGCAATAAAATCGTTGCACCGCAACACGTCAAGAAAAAAGTAAGATGCATCTACTGCGGCAGCAAGATCCTCTTCAAAGAAAGAACGACCGTTACCAAAGTCCTTGCCCGCTAACATGTACACAGCACAGATTACTGTTCATGCTAAAACAGACCTTGAAAAGATCTTTCAACCCGAAGAAAAAAAGATCGGCGAAAGAGCCCATTATACACTAACTAAAAACAAAGATCAGTATACCTTTTGCATTGAAGCAAAGGATGCCACGGCCCTGCGAACGGTTGTGAGCAGCATCACCAAAGTCCTAAGCGTCCACGAAAAAACATTGGAGATCATAGAAAAAAATAAATAGCCATGAACCCCAACGAAACAAAACCGGACGCTGAAACCGAGGCCAAGATCAATCAGTTGTCCATGATGGAACAAAACCTGCAGAATTTATCCCTGCAAAAACAACAATTCCAGAACCAAAACCTTGAAATTGAAAGCGCCCTCAGCGAACTTGAGGGGGCCAAGGAAGCCTTCAAAATCATCGGCAATTTAATGGTGAAAGTAAGCCCCGACAAGCTTAAAACTGATTTGAACGGCAAGAAAGAAACCATGCAACTCCGCATTAAGACACTGGAGAAACAAGAAGATAAATTCCGAGAGAAAACCAAAGTGCTTCAGGAAGAGATACTCAAAAAAATAAATCCGGGAGAGAAAAACTCCTAATTATATCATTGGGGAAAACATTAATGACGAGGTGACGGGAAAATGAACACAAACGAGATACAAAATGCACTCAATAACTTGATCGGTGACAACAACGTTCCCAAGAACATTCGCAGCCGCTTGGGAGGGATCCTTAACGGATTGGGAGACAGCCAAAATCTGCACCTGAAACTCAACCAAAGCCTCTCTGAACTGGACGACATCAGCAATGACATCAACCTGCCCCCTTTTGTCCGAACGGAACTGTTTGGCATCTTGAGCCTGCTTGAAAACATGAACACTCAACTGATCAGCATCCCCGTCAAAGTAAAGGCGACCATTAAGAAGAAACATGTAATCCCCCACTAATTATTTATTTTTTCTTTAAAATCTTTTTTATCAAAATGGCATTCGGAATGAATACAATATCACCGCTTGCCGTTCGAATTTGAGTATCTAATAAGCTCACTTCGACTACCTTGCCACCCACTCCTTCCATTTCGATCTTATCGCCCACCTTGATCTTCTGTTTGCTATGAATCGTGAGACCTGCCGCCACGTTCGGAACAAAATCCCGGATGGCTAAGGCTATGGAGATCACAATCAAGACGATGACTGCGATCGAAACGACATTCAGAACGACGGTTGTGAGGCCTAAGCTGTTTAGGAATAAGACGACGGTGATGAAATAAACGACAAAGGCTGAAAAGCCACTCAGCACTTTAGCCATGGAAATCTTAATCCCGACTGTTTTTTTCATGGCCGTATCCAAGGAGAGCTCGTCCAAGAGCCTTTGGACAAAGCGACCAGCCAATTTTCCCAGTATAAAGCCAATCAATAAGATCAAGATAGCAATGGCTAGGCGGCTCAAGTACGGATTCAACCAGTTGTATACTTGCTCAATCCATGGGAAAACAGAGTCCATGTCTTAAAAAGGGCTCTGAGATATTTAAACATATCCCTGAATCCCTCCTAAATAATTATATAAAGAAAAGCCCCCGCCCACACTCATGAAACGCTGGCTTTTCGCCTTATTCTTCCTCACCTCCACCCTTGCACTGGGCTATGAACTGGCCTATCTCAACAGCCTCACCCTTATTTATGGCAGCAGCCTCTATGCTGCCAGTGCCACCCTCGCTGCCTTCCTACTCGGACTGGGCCTTGGCAGCAAACTTATCCAGCGCCTTGCCCCTGGAAACCAGATGAAGCTCTATGCCTATACCCAGCTAGGCATTGCTGTTTGGGGACTGCTCTTTATTCATTTACTCAACTGGATGCACCTCCCCTATTATCTGCTTGCCCAACACTCGTTTGAATCCTACTATCTGTTCCATACTGGACTCTTTTTCATGACGCTGTTCCTTCTTTTACCCCCTGCCCTTTGCATGGGCGCCACCTTCCCCCTCATCGGAAGCCTGGTTGTTTCTCCCAACCAATTAGGAAGTGGAAGCGGCCAACTTTTTCTTACCCAAACCTTGGGCAACCTCGCTGGAAGCCTACTTACTGGATTTTTTCTTTTGCCCTTTTTCGGCATTGAAAAAACACTCATCCTTCTATCTGTTCTTGCTGGTGCCATCTACTTGATAATCCACTTCAGCTTCCCGATTTCACGAATGCGCCTCTTAATAGGATCTGCCGGCCTCGTGTTAGTAGCTTTCTTGCTCTTCCTGCCATCCCACCTCAACCCCCACCATATCGGCATCTATTACAAATTCTCCGAATACAGCAACCTCACGCACTACCGAGAAAACTTGCAGGAACAAGAAAAACGCATCAATATCCTCTTCCAAACCTACACGCCCTACGGTTCCGTCATTGTAAGTGAAGACCAACCCACCTATACCAAACAATTACTCATCAACGGAAAAACCGATGCGGGAACGGGAAGAGACATGCCTACCCAGCAACTCCTAGCTTACCTTCCTCTGCTCTTACACCCTAAACCTGAACGCATTGCCATCATCGGCCTCGGATCCGGCGTGACTCTTGCTAGCGCAGCCCTGTTTCCTTCCATTCAACACATTGACTTATACGAAATCAACCCAGGCGTCTTAGAAGCTCAACTGTACTTTCAAGAAGAAACTGGCGATGCCCTTTATGACCCTCGTGTACATGTCCATTTAGGAGATGCACGACAAGAACTTCTTCTCAACAAAGAGGAATATGACGTGATCATCAGCGAACCTAGTAATCCCTGGATGAGCGGCCAAGGCACCTTGTATACGGACACGTTTTACCAACTCCTACAAAAAAAACTCCACCCTCAAGGGCTTTTCATCCAATGGATTGGCGGCTATGACTATGCCCTTACGGACTTCTTCACCCAACTCCACACTTTTCAAACGTACTTCCCCAACACCCAAGTCTGGACTGACATCCCCAATGATTTATACTTGATTGGATCTGCACAGAAACTTGACTTGAACTATCAGGCTCTTCAACAAAAAGTACAAACCTTGTTGATACATCAACCCTCCTTCGAGCATCTCCAATCCTACCGCACCACCCTTGCCAATGAAGACTTAGTCCTCTCCTACTTTTTAACTACGGCAGAAAAATTAAAACCCTATTATGACTCCTCCGCCTTAAACACCGATGACCTCATGCTCATTGAATTCAACACCTTGCAACACCGTTTCCAAGAAGAACCCAACAGCGGCATTGAACTCTTCAAACTGCTCGAAACCAAGCCCAACCAAGTCCTCACCTTTCTCCCCCTAACCAATCTTACTGAAACAGAAAATAACTTCACCTTGCTTCTTCACCTGAACGCACTCGCTGAAATTCCACCCACTTTTTCCACACAAACCCAATATGCTGTGCAGTACACCCTAAAAACACCCAAAAGTATACAAATCCAAGTCTTAAAACAAGCCCATATTGTTCCCAAGGAATCCTTGAATACGGACGCTGCGCCCCTCACCCTCATCGCCAACACTCTCCCCAATTTAGAACTCTCTAAAGCCCAGGAGATCTTAAAAACACTCGAAGTGACTAAATTCAACCAACCCTCTGCCAATCTTTACTTGTTTGAAACCCCCCTTGTAAAAGGCAAACTCCAATACTGCCCTTCCACGCACACCGCTTTACTCAGCTATTATACCCATCCAGCCAACCCAGGTTACGCAACGATTCTGCAATCCATCCAATGTGCTAATCCTTAATCCTGCCAAAAAAAAGGCTTAAAATGAAAAAGACCAAGATCGCAAACCCATACGACAAAACCAACCCCCACCGCGGAATCAGAATAAAACCCGCCAGCAAAACCCCGACTGCTGCCCCTACCAAATCTGCCGTGTACAAACTCGAAAGCGTTTTTTTTACATCCTCTTTTTTCATGGACTTTGCACATAACGGAAAGAAACCACCCATTAAAAAAGAGGGATACAATAAGCATAGCCACGCCACAAAAAGGAGAATCCCCCTAAATCCGGCAAAGCCATTGAGCCACAATGCTTTTAGTCCCCACAACATAAAAAATAAGATCAGCGATGCAAGGGTCAAATGACGCAATAACCTTGCAATTGCGCTGAAGCCCTGACTGCTTTTCTTTCCGAAAAAATAACTTCCGAAACCAAAGCCCAGCAAGAAACCCCCAAAGACAAGGCTTGTTGCTTTCACCGTCGTACCGAACAGCAAACTCCAATACCGAATCCATACCATCTCCAACACCAAAGAAGCCATCATGGCCAACCCTAAACCATACTGTAAGATGGTATTCCTTGAAAATGAGACTTTCATTTCTCCCTTGAAAAAACCCTGCAGATAAAAGCTTTACCTTTTCACTGGCTCTGTAGAAAGTCTTTCGCTTCGCTCGGGTAGTGGCTTCAAAGTCCATGAAAATTCTCTTAAAAACAGACATCCCCCGCAGGGGGCCACCCCCGTGTCAGCCTAAACAATCACATCAAAAGACTTTGACCTTAAACCACTACCACGACTTTCTACAGAGCCCTTTTCACTATATTTAAAAATTCAAACCAGATCCTTTATTTATCCTATGATGCTCTTCCACCCTAAGACCTCTGCTGTCCTTACCGTTGTTCTTGTTCTCTCCTTGTGCCTCAATGGGTTCATGTATTACCATCTTAAAAACAAGGAACTTGAATTGCATGAAATCAAGAAAGGTTTACTTGGGATGCAGAACAACTCCTTTGACCTCCTTAGTGAACAGATCTCTGATCTTACGATAGAGGAATTCCTAGAAAAGCAGAAAACATACACGATTTCCTACACTCCCCTCCGAGAAAAAATCAATGCAACCCTTGCTACGACTAAAGGCGACTATGGGTTTTACTTTGAAGATCTTACGACCGGAGCCTGGGTGGGCATCCGGGAAAAAGAGCGGTTCATCCCCGCTAGCTTGTTGAAGGTTCCTCTTTTTGTCGCGATCTTGAAAAAAATTGAAATTGGAGAGCTAACCCTGACAGATCCAATCCTTATTTCAAAGGAAGACGTGGATGTTCGAAGCGGAAAACTCGGACTGAAAGGAAGCGGCTATCGCATTACCGTACAAAAATTGATCGGGACCTTGCTGAACGACTCGGACAACACTGCGGCCAATGCCCTCCGCCGGCTGGTTTCCCAAGAAGACCTCATTGAAGCCCGACTCGGATTGGGTCTGCCCAGCCCCAAAGCAGGCGACCAACAGACCTTGGTTTCTCCCAAACAATACAGCAACATCTTTCGCTCACTCTACTTGTCAAGTTATCTGCGCCGAACTTTCTCACAAAAAGCCCTCATTCTTCTTGCGCATACTTCTTTTCAAGAGCAAATTCCAGCCGGGGTTCCAACGGATATTCCTGTAGCCCACAAAGTAGGCATGTTAGTAAGCGAAGGGAATTATCATGACTGCGGCATTGTGTACGCCCCTCAAAAGCCCTACTTGCTCTGCATCATGAGCCAGCACACAACGCCTGAGGAAGCCTACTTGGTGACTCGTCATGTTTCCAAACTGGTGTTTGACTATGTTACGACCACTTGATTCTTTCGGATCTATTTACTTATATATACCCTTTTTTTACTTATATAAGCACATTTTAGGAGGACTTATTTTACTTATTTAAGCAAACTCAACTTGTTAATTTAACTTATATATACCCTTTTTTTACTTATATAAGCACATTTTAGGAGGACTTATTTTACTTATTTAAGCAAACTCAACTTGTTAATTTAACTTATATATACAAACCAATTAACTTATATGTATAAATAAAAAGACTTATAAATACAAACACTTAAAAAGACCTCATCATCGTTCCGTGGGCGCTTCGTGAAGGAAACAGCAACAACCCAAGAGAAAGCACTTCAACAGCTTAAAGAAGCCTATGCTCTCTTACGCAAAGAACACCAACTCAGCTACGAAGACATTCTAAAACAGCTCCAACAAGTTGAAACCACGATACCCACCACAGCCTTTATTCGGCAACTCAGCAGCCTAGAAACCATCACCAAATACCTCAAAGAAAACCAACACCTAGAACTCAAAGAAATTGCACGACGACTGAACCGCACGTATCGCACGGTCTGGGGGGCGTACCACGCCAGCGAACGAAAACACCCTGCGCCCCTTTCCCCCTCCCCAACCCCCTACCACCTCCCTTTGTCCATTTTTTCTGAACGAAACCTCAGCGTCCTAGAAACCATCACTCATTACTTACGAACGCAACACAAACTCCGATACAGCCAAATTGCCAAGATCCTTCACCGAGACCCTCGCACGATCTGGACGACCGAACACCATGCCCAGAGGAAACTCCAATGAACAAAACCAATGGAAATGGACTGAGCACGAGGCCTGAACAGATCGACCTCCGAGTCCAACGCCTCCAAAACCTCCTTCGCAAGATAAAAACCGAGTACTTCTATACACTGCAACAGACGGAGGCTTTGCGACAACAAGCCAAGCAAGAATTCTGGACCAGCACCCAATACCAACAAAACCTTCAGAGAGTCCTCCAAGGCCAGAGTCTCCAGAGCTACCGGGAACAACAAGAAAGCCTCATCCAAGAATACGAACACCAACTGGTTGAACTGATCCACCACGACCTCAACCAATCGATTACACCATACCAAAAAATAGGCTTCCTCCAACAAAGCTGGCAGACCTTTGAAGAAAGAGCACTGGGCTTCCAAGCATTCATCCTCCAACAAAAGATACCCCACATTGCCGGACTCCTATTCCTCATTGTTGTTCTTGGATTCTTCACCTACACCGGCTATGTAGCCAAAGAAACGGGTACTGTACAGACGATATCCTTTGAAACTATTTTTGTTGATAACGTGACGATTCCCCTCAACCTAAGTGACCTTGAAAACCTACGCGCCAATGGCCGCATCGTCGGAAAACCAGGTGTTCAAATTTATTTAGAGGCTGAGAATAACAAGACCGAGAAAACATTACGATATGTAGTTATGGATGGAAACCACCTTGACCTGGATGTTCTTACCGGGAGTGTTGTAAAACAAAACAAAGGCATCACCTTTGTCCTTGCTACCGACCAAGAAAAGTATGCCCCTGGAGAGATGATCTATGTTGTCATGGCCCCCTCTGATGTTTATTACTCCCTCTACCTAACTGACCCTGGGAATGATACTTATCCTGTTGATGGACTGAACTTTACCGTTGCAAAAACAGGAACGTATCTGCTTACGGGCCTCCTTACTAAAGATACGATCACTCAACGACTCCAAACCACCTTTGACGTCGAAGAGAACCTGAATGAAGGTACAAGCCCAAACACGACGGAAGAAAAAACCACTCAAAAAGCCAGAGGATTGTACAGCTTCCAAAACTACTGCGAAGAAAGCTGCCACCTGCCCGAAAACCTGGTTGATCCACGCCTTGTGATTGAGATGGATAGCGGAACGCGCGTGACCCTCCACAATGTAACGTACACCCAACACGTCCGCAATGAACCGCCCAGGAAAATCAAACCAATTCCTGACTTGACGAGCTACAAGGGCTACTCAACCACCCTAGACCTCAACCCGTACTTCAGCGACGATCAAGAACTTTCCTATAAAACCAGCACGAGCGACTTGACTACTACGGTTGAAGGTGGAGTGCTTACTATTCAAGGCAACCAAACAGGGAACTACAGCCTCTTTATCTATGCCAATGACGGAAGCGACCTTATCACGAGCAACCCCTTCCTTGTCACCATCAAAGAGCCCCCCATCCAAACCCAGCTAATCCTTAATTGTGATGGTTGCAAAAAACTCCAGACCAAGAGCTACACAGAGACTTGGGTTCGAGTGACTATTCAGAAAACAACAGACAGGAAAATTGGCAGCTTCTACCTAGACCTGCCGCCAGGATGGCGCGTGACCGACCCCAAAGACGGCACCGTGGACGTTGTGAATGAAAAACACTCCCGCATCACCTGGCAACTCAAAAAAGAATTTGATACGATCGAGAGAAACTTCTATGCCATCACTCCGAATACGCAAAAGAAACTACGGCAGACGTTCACGCTTGTTATTGCAGACCAACGGCAAGAGTACCCAATCATTACCCAACCCATCCCCATCAACCTCCAAGAAGAGGAAGATGAACTTGAACAACACCTCACTGAAATCAATGTCACCTCACTTGCCATCAACCTAGAAAGTAATTACGATGTTCACTTCGAAATAAAGAAAGCAAAAATACACCTTGAGAACCTATATGATCTAAATCAACTCCAAACTATCACTCTTAATCAAATCGAAAACTTAACCTTACCTGACGAAATTAGAGAAGCTGCTACACCCATCCTTGCCGTGAACTCCTTGAATATCAGCAATGCCACGCTCACTTTGCCCGCCACGGAAGATGTAGAAGCTATCGGAAGATGCGAAGACTGGGACTTTGACACGAATTCATGCAACGGAGACTGGGAGATTCTGGAAATACCCTTCAACGAAAGCAACGGAACCGTCACATTTACAGTGCCCGGCTTCAGCGCGTACGCTGGACTCGGCAAAGGATTCCAACTGACCAAGATCCACAACAAAATCAAGAAACGATACGGCTTCAGATCAACAGACGAACCCAATCTGCAATACACCTTGAGACCGTCCGGGCCGAACTCTATATCAAAGAAAAATACATCGACATTAAACCAACCATCGAACTACTCGAAGATGGAACACTCAACATCTCTATCTCGAAAGGAAGAAGGTTCAGACCCGGCCAATACCTGTTGAACGTCACACTGGAACAAAACGGCAAAACCTACGTGCAACAGACCAACTTCACTTGGGGCGTACTAGCGATCAACTCACACAAGAGCATCTATTCACCCAATGAAGAAGCGCAGGTCACCATGGGCGTACTGGACGACCAAGGAAAGACGGTGTGTGAGAATCTGAACTTAAGCCTGATCATCACAGACCCCAACGGTGACGCGACAACCTATACTCTAGCAGGCGGAGGCATTGCACAAGGAAAAGACTGCAAGAAGTACATCTACACGGAAATACCCGACTATGAAAGCAGATATGCCGTCAAAGGAAACGGCACTTATACACTCAACTTAACCAGCCAGACACAAAACGGAGAAAACACCCTCATCGATGCCTTCCTTGTCGACCCTGAAACGGCCTTTGACGTCAGCCGCCATGGACCAACAAGAGTCTGGCCTTTTGTCAAATACCATATGGAATTTACTGTTACCGCACGGCAAGATTATGACGGAGCGATTGTGGAATACGTACCCCTAGGCTTCTTGATCACCCCACAAGAAGGCCTGACCGTTACGGAAGAAAGCGACGCACTGAAACTTACCTGGAACAGGCACTTTACTGTCGGACAACAAGAAGTGTTCAGCTATGAATTCGACGCACCCGACATCAGCCCTGAATTCTACTTGCTCGGCAAACTAGAGATCGGCAGTTGGAGCGAATATCGGGAATGGCAGATTGCCAACGACGCAGAAATCACCATTGATAACTCGCTCAATGACGCTACGGACGAATTCCAAGCCTCTCCGCAAGTTATCTTTGTGAGCGACCAAGTAGGCTATGTATTTTACAGCGACTCCACCGGCACTGCACAGATAACCCTTGCCAATACGACAGATGGAGGAACCACTTGGGCTTTCCAAGAACAACTCCCAAAAGCCTGCGCCGGCACCAACGAAGCCTGGCACGCCCCTGCCATCTGGTACGACCAATGGACGCCCGGCGACAGCAGCGGAAGCAAAGTCTACATTGTCTCTACCGGCGCCACAACCGACGACCTCTGCTACACGTACTATGACCTGAACACCATGACCCAGCGCAGCGGCGGATGGGTACAAGCCATCACCACCGGACAATGGGTAGAAGACGCTGACGGAACACCCAGCATCACCAAAGCAACCGACGGACAACTGTATGCCCTGGAAATCAGCAGCAAGACACCCGACGGCTTCCAAGTCTTCAACAGCAGCAACTCTGGCGACACATGGAGCACCACCTCCCTTCCAGACGACAACGACAACCTCGACCGAGGACAACTCCTGCCCTTAAACGGAGGAGACGTACTACTCGTCAAACAAAACGCTGCTTCCAACACCATGCAAAGCAAAGTCCACTATGCCAACACCAGCAGCTGGGACGGCGGCTGGACTACGGCCGACACCAACTGGGCAGAGAGCACGACCTACGACCACCAATGGGCGGCAGCGCTGAACAAGAACACGGGCGATGTTTACCTCGCTGGAACCAATGCCGTCGGTGCCGGCACCGGCGACCTACGCGTGATTAAATACACGGAAAGCAGCCGAAGTTGGGGAGCCCTCACCAACGTAGTGGATAACCTAGTCATGACCCAAGTCGCACCAGCCATTGACCTCAACACCAACAACCTATGGGTCATCCACGCCAATGGAACGGCCGGAAACACGATGCATGTCTATGCACAAAACTCCACTGATGATGGAAGCACGTGGAGCGCACCTCTCCAACTCAGCAGTGTTGGTGACGATATCAAATACGCCG
Source organism: uncultured Methanosarcinales archaeon (assembly GCA_964404345.1). Lineage (GTDB taxonomy): Archaea > Nanobdellota > Nanobdellia > Woesearchaeales > SM23-78 > JBBSWA01. The sequence continues at coordinate 4,118 of CAYOJS010000011.1, read as the reverse complement.
GCACGAATATGATGAGCGACGAACGACTGTACGCGATCTGGTACAACGACGACCTGAATGACTTACTAGGCAACACGATTGAGAATTTGATACCCTCGACAGATGACGGCATTACGACCCTCAACCAAAGCGCCCTCATCACGCTGGACAACCAAACCAGCGACTGGGACGGCCTCACCATCCTCACCGACACGACCGGAGATCAAGCTGGCGGAGGAAGCTCCTTTGACCTCACCAACATTAGCCTAGCCAATGGCCCCACCCGACTCTTTGCCTATATCGAACTAACTGGCGGCATCAACATGAGCGCCAACCACTACTACCGAATCTTTATTACAAACAATGAAAGCAAAGGAAACCCCACCACCCCTGACACTGGACAAAGCTTGCCCTTCAACTACACCCACCTTATCCAGCTTAATAATAGCAAATGCCGCGTCTTCAATACCACCGGCGGAAAAACAGGCAACTGCTACTACTACAACAACAGCAACACCCTTGAGATTGAAGCCCCCCTGAAATACATTAACGTCAGCCTCGGAGAAAGCTTCAATGCCACTTTTGAAACAGGCAACTGGACGCATCGATTTGATCTGGCGCCTGACAGCGGCAGCTACATCCAACTCCTCATCAACCAGACCAAGTACGACAAAAAAGAATCCCAAATAAAGAATTACACTAACCTCAGCAATGAATTCCGATACCCAGGCTACGGAAGCTTCTCTGTTGAACTATGGGCCAAAACAACGGAACAGCGGGACGTTGTCTTTATCAGCACAGGAGAAGAAGAGCCCTACTCCAGCTACTGGAACTTGGGCATAGCCCGCCACGGAACCGGCGTCCTCTACGTGCGCCTCAATGACGGCCTTGAAAGCAGCTACGTAGAAGTTCCAGACATCCTACGGGAAGGAACCCAAAGCATCGGCACCACTACGATCAATGACAACGAGTGGCATCATCTTGTGGCGGTACGTGACAAAACCCAAAACCAAGTCCGAGGATATGTAGACGCTGTACTTGATCTCCAATTCAACGACATCACCAACAACATCAATGACACCCGACCCACCCTCATGATAGCTGACTCCAATCCGATTCAAGACGAGTACTTCCTCGGAAACCTAACCCTCATCGGCATTTACAACCGCGTATTGACTCAAGAAGAAATCCAGGAACATGAACAAACCCAACGATCTGAAATCGAGGAACCCTAATGAACCCTAAGACGTCCATCATGGGATTCATCCTTCTCTTACTAGCTATCGCTCTCATCCAGACTTCTGAAACGGAAGCTGCTAACGCTACGATTGTCTACCGAAGCACAACTGGGAGCTGCGCCACCAACGGAACCTTCTGCCCAAAAATTAGAGAATGGAACAGCAGCCTAGGAGGCAGTTGGAGCAATGAAACCGAACTACCCACGGCAGGCATAGCCTTGAAATGGTACGTCATCCAATTCAGCAATGTCAGCGCCAAACGCGTCATTGTCGGCCAACAAGCAAACGGAAACCTGAGCAGCTGGGTATCCTACAACAACACGGAATGGACAACCAGCTTGAACATCGCCAACACAAGCCGAAACAATGGCAACAATCGCAGCTTTGACCTTACCTTTGAAACCAACAGCGGCAATGCCATGCTCGTCTACCCCAACGTGAACACCAGCACCGACTGCGACTTGTCCTACAAAATACTTCCTGCTGACCAACTCAGCTGGAATGACATCAACGAACAATGCATCGACAACAAAGAAAGAGCGACCGACATCATGTACGGATGGGTTCAGATGGACTCTCATCCAGGAGACAACAACAACAGCATCGTCCTAGCCGCAATCGACGGAAATAACAATGACGTCAACGCCTGGATCTGGAACGGAGCCAGCTGGAACAACCAAGTCAATGTGACGCTCACCTTTGAAAGCAGCCAAGGCACCGCTCCCTTTGAAGTCGGCTGGGCCGGTGATGGCACCGAAGCCATCGTTGTCTCCGCTGACCGAAACGCAGCTGCCAACGGAAACATATCCGTCAAGATCTGGAATGGCACCTGGAGGACGTACAACAATACGGCCGGCTGGGACTGCGACACGGCAGACACCTCTGAAACCTACCCTTGGATAACGCTCGCAGCCGACCCCCTTACTGACGACTTCCAATTTGCCGGCATCAATACTGAACTGGACTTATGCAGCGCCTACTGGAACGGCCACAGCATCACGCTCACTGCCAACATCGACACGGCCACCGATACCGCCACTACCCGAATCTTCGATGCAGCATGGAATAACACCATCAACGGGTTCACTAACAACAAAGGATATGTTGTTTTTGATACTGACGCTGCTACTGCCAACCTCTGGCTAAGCCCGTGCACCCCTACGTGCAGCGTCACCGAAGCGTCCTTTGCTAGCTACGCCGCCACCACCATCTGGCTGAATGGCTACACAGTACCTAATGACAGCTCTCACAATGACCGAACCAAAGGAGTTAACATTCTCTTCATCCGACAAAATGGCAATGTAGACATCGGCAGCTTCCGCGCGGGTCTCAACGGCAGCTTCAGCCAGTATGGAGACAGTATCATCACCAGCGATGCGGCCACCAACAACTACCCTGGCTACAGTATTGCTTTCCAAAAAAGCAATGAAAATCTTTCCCTGCCGCCATTTGTGAGGATTGTGCAAGCCCTGCCACCTAAATTGTTGAGTGGCAGCCTTCTTAATGTCACCGCGAATGTGAGCAGCAGCGATGGACACAGCATCCACACCGTACTCGCCAATCTCTACGCACCGAACGGGAGCCTGTACAGAACCCTTTCGGTGGAACAAGTCGGCAGCACCATCGTCTACCAAAACGCCACGGAAAACTTTACGGCACCCCCCTTCGGCGACTGGCTTGTCAGCATCTGGGCCAACCAAAGCCGCGGTGCTGTCAATTACACGGAAAACACCACCTTCAGCCCCATTGAATTCCTCAACCAATACGCCCAGCTCACCATTGGAGACAACCAGACGGGCGAATGGAACCCACTGATCAATATAACGGACGAAAGCTCAGAAAACGGCATTCTAACAACCCAATTCAACATCACCACCGTCAGCCTTGCCAACAACAACACGCACCTCTTTGCGTACATAGACTTAACAGGAGGCGTCAACTTCAGCACCCGCACCTACTACCGAATCTACCTCACCAATGGAACCAACGGCTATGCCAATGGCGTCTCCACTGAAAACGGGACGGGTGTCAAACTACCCTTCAACTACACCCGAGTCATCCAACTCAACAACAGCGAATGCAGGATTTACAACAACACCAACGGACTTTCCAATGACCTCCCCGGCATCGTAAACGGCTGCCAATATGGCAACACCAGCAGCGAGATTGAAATCCAAGCTGCCTTCAACAAACTCGGCATTGACGTAAACAGCAACATCAACCTTACCTTCCTTACAGGCAATACAACCCACAACTTCGACTTCATGCCCAACAACAACAGCTTCATCAGCATGACCATGAACCTAACCCCCACCATCGACAGCACACTCCCCAACGTAATCCAGATGAACGTCTTCCCAAGAAAAGTGCTCAATCAAACCGTGCTCAATGTCAGCGTCAATGCCACGGACAATATCAACGTCAGCCAAGTACTGGCCCACTTGTACCTACCCAATGGCACACGCGATGCGACCCTCAACCTCAGCAAACGAACCAATGGCAACATTTTCTACAATGACACCTATATATATAATGGAAGCTTTGACCTGAACAACTTCGGAAGCTTCCGCTTCCTCTTTAACGCAACGGACAACAGCAGCAACTTCAACGCTACTGAAAATATAGACTTCTACCCCTACAAGGCCTTTAACTACACCACCACGATTGTAATGGGCCCTCCAGGCGCGGATGATTTCTTCGCAGACTGGAATGGAACACTCAACAACACCGACCGCGTCAGCGATACAGGACTTCAATACAAAACAGCCAAATTCAGACCTGTCAACGCCTCTGCCAAGGGCGACCTTTTCGGCTTCCCTAAGGTTCCCACCTCCTTCAACGGGATCGACCTCGAACTCAATGATACAAACACAGCCGCTACCGTGACAGATGGAGGCATTG
>CAYOJS010000010.1:0-18967 GCA_964404345.1 uncultured Methanosarcinales archaeon | reverse complement strand
TTCTGAGTATGATCAAGAACTGCTATTCAGTAATCTAGGCAGTTCTTGACACGCACGCAATCTTTGATTGCGTTGCGTCTCCTTTACAAGCATCGTGCGAAAAGCAGCGATTTCGAAGAAATCGTGTGCCAGCATAGCAATGCTGAGCACGGAGAAGGTCTCCGGTTCAAGCGTGGAACTCCGTTCCTCAGAAATGCGTTAAAACCGCATTCCTGGGACCAGAAATCCTTTGGATTTCTGTGTTCCTGTATCAGAGAACGAAGTTCACTGAGCATCCGGATGGGCCCACTTTTTTCCATTAGCTTTATAACGAAATTAAGTTTCCAAGGTCTTAGGCACTCGTTGCAGATCCAGATGAAGTGAGAGCTTACATTTTACATGCCGCTGCAGCTGGATGTGGTGAGACACTAGATGTTGCGCTTGAAATGGCTGATCTCGTGGCTCCGGTGAAGCGTGAAGATTCGCTTGGACTAGATCGGGCTGCTGAAGCTGCATTGGCCGCATTAAGGGACGGATCTCCTTCGCATGTTCCTCAGGGAATATCTCCAGCAGTAGCGTTAATTTATGAGGGATTGAATAGGAATCCAGAAGTGGATGACACGCTTTAGGTATGCTCTTAATATTTAGAGAGGGATAGACTTTTTCTTATTCAAAAAAATCGACTCTTGATTTCAATCCTCTCCTTGCAAAGTCTGCCCATTCTAAAATTTCAGGTCGTGTATCTCCAGAGCGTATGCAGTCTTGGGCGCCGATTAAGTAGGCTGCATAAGTGGCTCGGATCATGGTCGGTAGAGCTTCTCGTTCTTCCGCAGTGAGTGGTCGTTCTTTATTATAAGCTTGGAAAAGGCAGGGTCTGTCTTTTTCAGGCAATCCAGGCAAGAAATGAGCAGCGCAGATCGCTAGGTCCAGGACAGAGGCGGTTTTGTCCATGTAGCCAAGGTCGAGTAAGCAATAGTGTCTGCCTCGTTTCAGGACGTGTTGTCGGTGGAGGTCGCCGTGAATAACTGATTGGGGTAGTCTGGATAGGTCAAGTGCAGCGAAAGCTTGTACAGTAGGTTCTACGAGCGCAAGGTCTGCTCGGTCTAGGTATTGTTTTTTGGTTTCAAATGCTCTTGGAACTTGTACAGTTCCCCAAGGATCGTCATTCGGTTGAATATCAAAGTTTAGGGTGTGGATGCGCGCAAGGTAGTGGGCAATGGTTTGCAAGTCTTTGGGTCGGGGGTTTAGTTTTCTAAAGTCTCGTCCCTCAAAGAAGTCAGTAACGTATACGTAGAACGGTGACTCTACGTTTTGTACGCGGTACACATAGTCTTGTTGTTGAGATTGGAGTTGGGGTACGGGGATGTCGGCTTGTTGAAAGGCAAGTAAGCCACGAACCTGGTCGTCTACTTTGGCTCGTTTTTTTTGTGGTGAGAACAGTTTAACGACGAAGCAGCCTCGGCTGGTGGCTACAAATCGGTTTAGGGCGTCTAATCCTCCCAAGGAGTGATAGGTTTGGAAAGAGCCTAGTTGGTACGCCTGTACAACTTCTTCTAGGACGCGTCTCAGTTTTTCAGGTGATTCAGTGAGGGGATGCATTTTTTAGTACAGAATCGCGACCAATACTCGTTGGATCTGTCCAAATCGTACTTTGATCGGGTCGGGTGAAGGGTTGTTGTCGCCTTTCATTGTATAATAAGTGCCTTGTTCGTCTTTCTTTACATCAATAACGCGGTGGATGAGAATGTCTTCTTTATATCGGTAGCTGACAATGTCTCCAACATGGATGTCATTCTCAGTTTGAGGCACAATCTCAAGGGCGTTGCTGTCAGAGTCAATGACTGGGTCCATGCTGTGCGTTGCCGTAAATCCGGCAAATTGGACGTTGGGAAGGTGTAAAACCACACGGTCGGGTTGGATTTCAACTTGGTGGTCGAGAATGCGTTGGTGGGGTCCTTGGACATCCATAGGGCTCTCAAAGTAGTTCATATAGAGGTCGTGGCTGGCAAAGCCAGCTACAAAGATCAAGCTTAAGATGAGGAGGCGTTGAAGCATAAGCTTAGAATACTTAGGTTATTTATAAAGATTACTACTATAAAGTAATACTATTTACTCGTCTTGATCTCAACCACATCCAGGTGCTTCAAAACATGTTCTTTTCCAATGGGCAGTTTCTTTTTCACATCAATCGCCTTGACAAAATTGTTCCCAAAGTCTGTATGCAGTTTAAAGGTAAAGTCCAGCGCTGTAGTGGCAGGGGGCATCAAGAAGCAGTCTGGTAATACGCGGCCATGTTGGTCTTCCAATTTGCTAACCCCACCAGGGTAGATCGCTTTGTAATGCAATAATTCAAACACAGCTTTGTTCAAAACTTCTTGTACGCCAGTGCTTCCATACTTGTCAAGTACGGTTCGTTGAATGATGTCAAGTCCTTTTTTTTGGGCCTCGCTCAATTTTCCTTCTTCTTTTATTTTAAATGTCTTTTCTCCGGGAATGTATTCAATGAGTCCTGCTTTAGCAGCTTCTTTCAGTGCCAATTCGCTCTCAGCCGAGCAGGGCACAAAGAGATAATCAGGAAACCATTTTTTCAGTCGTTCAATATTCCCAGCTGCAGTAGGCATATCTGCTTTATTGCAGGCAATGATCATCGGTTTGGTTTTCTTGCGTAGCCAGGTAGCTAATTGCAACAGTTGTTCTTCGCTCCATTGATGGGGCGTTTCCGGATTCAGGCTTAGCTTTCCAACAGCTTCTTCTACCATTTTTTCATCCACGCCCACCCCACTCAGTTGTTTTCCAAGCACGCCGGCAATCTTTTGTTTGGTTTGCACGGCCGTTCTTGCGAGTCGTTCCCATCCTTTCTTTAAGATGTCCAGGTACCAGTAATCCAGCTCAACTTCTAAAAACTTAACATCATGGGCAGGATCGTAACTTCCAGGTTGGATGGGTTCTCCTTTTTCATTCGTAGTCCCAGCAGAATCAATCACGTGAATCAAGGCATTGGCTTGGTTTAGGTCGCTCAAAAACTGCATCCCTAATCCAAGTCCTGTGTGCGCCCCAGGTACGAGTCCGGCAACATCAATCAGTTTCACAGGTACAAATCGCTTATGTTCAATACAGAATCCTTCGCGGGGGTTGCATTGCCGGTTGAAGAAGGTATCGACGCAGTCAATTTTCACAAAGCCGGCGCCTTCATTGGGTTTGATCGTGGCGAATGGATAGTTGGCAATCAGCACGTCCAAGAGCGTCGTAGCCTTAAAGAAGGTGCTTTTCCCCACGTTTGCCTTTCCGACGACGCCGATGATCATGCGGTCTGAAACCTGAGTTTGTTTTAAAAGCTTGTGTCGTTCGGCGACAAGTATATAAATCAAAGTTCTTTACTTAAAACATGCAAAAGAAAGTTCGCAATTTCACTGTTATAATCGAGCAGGATGAAGATGGTTATTATGTGGGGCGCGTTCCGACAATTAAAGGGTGTCTTTCTCAGGGTAAAACAATGAATGAATTGCTTAGCAATATAAAAGAAGCCATCGAGTTGTGCTTGGAAGTAGAAAAAGAGGTTCCTGAAGAGCATTTTGTGGGTATTCAGCAAGTTCAAGTGAAGGTATGAAACTTCCTTTATTATCTTCTAAAGAGTTAATTCAAATTCTAAAAAAGATGGGTTTTGACGAAGTTCGTCAGAGAGGCAGTCATGTATATCTGAAACACCCAGATGGTAGAGCTACAGTGGTCCCATTTCATGTAGGAAGAGACATCGGTAGGGGGCTGTTAAAGGCCATTTTGAATGAGATTGACATGAACAGGGAAGAATTTCTTAAACACCTTAAAAAATAGAGTGTCGTTTAAAAAGGGGGTATTATTCCAGTTATCATGGGAACCAAAGGCACTTTTGAAAGAATCTTTTGGCTGGATGACTTTGTGGATGATGCAAGTAATGGAATTGATTGGATACAAGTCGTACCTTTCTCGATAAGCTTGGCTGACGTTGTACGGAGGATTACTTTTGCTTTTGATTTAGCTACAGCTAAAGAAGTAGTGCAGAAACATCCTTTTGATTTGTATATTCTTGATGCAGATTTTCCAGATCGATTGCCACCAGCAAGAGCGAAAATGTTAGAAGAATATGTAGATGCTTTACGTGGTTCATGTATTCCTGGAAACGAAGAACTGCCTCTTTGGAAGGAAAGCGATCTTCCAATAATCGGTGAAGCCGCCAGGCAGATCGTAGGCTGTAATTTTAGGCACCTATATCGCAACCATCTGTGGGAGAGAGGGGCTCGAGTAGTGGTGTACTCAAAATCAGATAATGCGGCGGGCGTTGCGTGTTCGCTAGGTCTCCCGTTTTACACCAAAACGCTCAATCAAGTAGATTGGATAAAAGCTCAGGCCTTAGCGTGGGGTAGAAGGGCGAGTAAGGATCTAAGTGTGGAAAATTGGGAGTGCGGTACCCCAAGGGAATTGGGAGAGCGTTATTTAGTGTTATAGCCGTAAAAGGGCAATCTTTTTTAATGGGGTTGTTCCTCCTCAGAGAATGGGTTCTTATAGGGGAAGGTACTGGCAGGAAACAGTCGGTTTCAGTCTGGGTTACCTGGTGGCGTATGGCTTGTTAGTAATCTTGTCGTATTCTATTTTAACCATTGCCAAGAAGTTGTCCCTCGCCTTTCCTGTGTGGGTGTTCATAATCGCTGCCATTCTCGTCATCGGTTGGGGAATCGAGAGGTTTTTCCGATGAGTTTCTGGAAGGGATTCAAAGAGGGATTTAAGCAAGTAGGCCAACACATCAACGCGATTGTCATAAGTCTCTTGCTTTCCGTAGTGTACTTCATCGGAGTTGGTTTGACAGCGTTGGTCGCGAAGTTGTTCAGAAAGCGTTTTTTGGAATGGAAAGAGGAAAGAACTTCCTATTGGAAAGAGTTAAACCCTAAAAAATCAGCAGAAGAGTATTATCGCCAGTTTTGAGGTCAACATGTACATCTTAGGGATCAGTTGTTTTTATCACGATTCCGCAGCCACATTGCTAAAGGATGGGAAGATCGTAGCGGCCGCGGAGGAGGAGCGTTTTTCAAGGATAAAGCATGACAATGCCTTTCCATTCAAAGCAGTAGAGTATTGTTTAAAGAGTCAAAACATCACCATCCAAGATATTGCATACGTCTCTTTTTATGAGAAGCCTTTTTTGAAGTTTGAGCGCTTGCTTTTCCAGTATCTAGCCACCTTTCCGCGGAGTTGGAGGGGTTTTGTGAAGGCCTTGCCTTCTTGGTTGACCGAAAAGTTAAGAATCCCACAGCTTTTGAAGAAAAAGCTAAAGTACAAAGGAGAGGTCTTGTTCATGGAGCATCACTTGGCGCACGCAGCCAGTGCTTTTCTGCCGAGTCCTTTTAAGAAAGCAGCCGTCGTCACATCCGATGGGGTAGGGGAGTGGACCACGACGAGTTTTGGGGTTGGTGAAGGAACCAACATTCGTCTGGAGAAAGAGATTCGTTTTCCGAATTCATTGGGCTTATTATATTCAACCATCACGGCTTATCTGGGGTTTAGCGTGAACAATTCCGAGTACAAAGTGATGGGATTGAGTGCTTTTGGTCAGGTGAATACTAAGAATCCTTATTACGCCAAGTTGAAAAAAGCCTTGGACGTAAAGGAAGACGGAAGTTACGCCTTGGACGTGGGCTACTTTGCGTATCAGTATGGGGAGAGGATGCCTTCGGAAAAGCTGTGCGTTTTACTGGGTGGGCCGATCAGAAAGCCAGAAGAAGAAGTCACGCAGAGGCATAAGGACATCGCGGCCGCTTTGCAAATGATCTTGGAAGAAGTCATGTTCAAGATCTTAAAGCATGTCCATAAATTCACTAAGTGTGACGATCTCGTTTTGGCAGGAGGTGTTGCCTTAAACAGTGTGTTGAATGGTAAGATTCTAAAAAATACGTCGTTCAAGCGCTTATGGGTTCAGCCGAATGCAACAGATGGCGGGGGCAGCATGGGGGCTGCCTTGTACAGTTATCACTCGATTCTAAAGCACAAGAACCGTCAAGTCTTGGACACAGCGTATCTAGGCCCAGCGTTTAGCGAGAAAGAAATTAATAACTTTCTAGACGAGAACGAGATCAAATACACTAGACTAAAAGAAAAAGACTTAGTTAAAACAGCGGCCAAATTGATCATTGAAAACAAGGTGATTGGTTGGTTCCAGGGAAGGATGGAGTGGGGCCCAAGAGCCTTGGGTGCCAGAAGCATCTTGTCCAATCCGTGCAATGCTCACATGCAGCGCATTTTGAATGAAAAAGTCAAGCATCGAGAATGGTTTAGGCCATTTGCCCCGGTCGTCTGCCGTGAAGACGCAGAAACCTTTTTCGAAGTCGACCTACCTTTGCCAGATTCAGCCGATTTCATGTTGTTGGTCTACCCCATAAAGAAACAGTATCGTAGGCAATTGCCGGCCGTGACGCACGTGGATGGCAGCGGTCGCCTTCAAACAGTCACAAGAGGGCAAAATCCTATTTACTACGACCTGATCAAAGAATTTGGCCGCTTAAGCAAGTTTCCCATCCTGATCAACACCTCGTTTAACATTCGTGGAGAACCCATTGTCTGCACACCGAAAGACGCCTATCGTTGCATGATGGGTACAGGGATCGATTGCATGGTCATGGATCCTTTCTTAGTTTGGAGAAGCGAGAATGTAAAGGATGCTTGGGACAGCGAGCAAGTGGCGAAAGATTGAGTAAGTTTTATAAAATACAGGCAATCTCTGTAAAAATATGAAGAACAAAAGTTTTTTAGGTGAGTGTTGGGATTTTCTGAAAGTGCGAAAGGTGTGGTGGTTAACCCCAATTATTGTCTTATTGATCTTAGTCGGCGTGTTGATTGTGTTCAGCCAGACCAGCGCAGTTTCTTCTGTCATGTATGTCTTATTTTAGGATTTTGCAACGATGGATTTGGCAATCGTAAGCCGTTGATAGATAAGATGCGCAAAATACCGATTGCCTTCCTTAGAGTAATGATGGCCGTCATCTAGATAGAGGGATGTGGCATTGCGCACCTCTTTGTAGGCATCCAAATGGGGAGTACTGTTGAGGAGATTTTGAAAGTAACGTAAGGTTTCACTTGGTTTTTGGTAGTCAGTGATGCGCGGGCTGATAAGGAACAGTACGGGGGTGGAGTGTTCTCTAGCAAGTTGGCGAATGTGAGCAACAAGCCCTTTCATAACTAAATCTCTCTCTTCTTCTTCAAGGGCATGAGTGGGGCATATGCGCGTCAAATAGCCTTGCATGCCTTTGAAGGTGGAGAGCCAGCTGCTGCTGAGGTAGTTCATGCAGCTGTTTTTGGAAATGGGGGTGTTGGTGAGCTGTAGTTGATCATCCACCCATCGGTACAAAGGCTTACTTTTTCCATAGGCAGAGTCATGGGTAGTATCGTCTAAGTCATTCCCAGTATAAATAATGAAAAGAATTAGTTTGGGGTTGGCTTGGTTGATGTGTTTTTGAAGGGATAGGTATTCTTGGTCTAAGCCATATCCAGGCACGCCTAGATTAAGAACCTGGACTTGGGGGTGGTTGTGTTGGTTAAATTCTTGTTGAAGGAAGTGGGGGAGGGTTTCATTGTCAGCCACATTGAATCCCCAAGCCACGCTATCGCCCATCACAAGGATGTGTTGTTTTTTGGGATCCACCTCTTCACCGCGAAATCCTTGAGAATTGGTAACAGTGTAAACATTGCCGAAGATCCATCCTTTCAGGTTGGAAACAGGCGCCCATCCAAGTTCCGGGTCAAACCGCGTCGTTCCGATCACCCAGTTGTTTTTAGATATAGTTGGGTGGAAGATAATGCTGAGCAGGAAAAAGAGAAAGGTCCAGGACAGGGTGGCGGCAATCAAGAGCAGCAGTTCTTTCCGTCGTCGTTTTAGAAAGCGAAGCATAGAAGTGGGTTTTATTTTTTCTTTATAAATTGAGTTATTGCGTTTGTAAAGTGCTCCCAAGAGAATCATTTTAAAGGGATTCTTCATTCCGATAGAATGGATCTGAAGAAAATCAGTTCATATATAATAAAAATCGTCCTTCTGCTCGTAGGCATTGCAGACTTTCTAGGTTTTTTACCATCGACATTAGATATCTTAGATAAGGTGTTGGCAGCGTACGTTTTGTTTTCATTCTGGTTAGATTTAGAGCCGGCGAAGTTCATCATAGGAAAAAAGTCAAAAGTGCTGGATATTGGGATCTTGGTGGCCTTTTACGTGTTGGTATTGGATACGTTCGCCGCTTTTATTCCCGGACTTTCATTCATCACAGAGCGTTGGATAAGTCTCGTTTCGCTCATGGGAGGGCTGGTTTTATTGGTTGTTTTGGCTTTCATCTTCAGTCGTTCTTCGTTTAAGGCTCCTTCGGTCTTTCATGCCGTGCTCGGAGCGTTAAGATTGGAGCGGGTGGAGCGTTTTTGGCTGTCTCGTTTTTTCGCCATCTTCGTGGTCTTGTTGGCGGTTTCGCAGTACTTGTTCGGGTTGATCAATCAGTGGTTCATTGTATCGTTAGACAAATCCTTGTTAATCCTTGCCGTATTGTTTGCGGTGAAGGACATCCGGCATAGCAAAGTGAAGGCGTTCAATACCTTGGGGAATTTCGATGAGGAGTTATTAGAAAAAGCCAACCAGTTGTTCACGCACTCTAAAACAATTGGTTTGGGTGTTGGTTTCTTGTTGGTGGCGCACGTCTTGAGTGATGTCGGAGTCTATGCTGTCCCGTATCTGTTGGGTAACACGCCGGAAGGGTATTACTTGGCCAAGTTGGGTACAGACGCGTCGTTCCATCAGCCTTTAATCTCATTGTGGTCGGCCGAACTTTCGAAGTCACCTGGGTTAGGTTTGTTGTATTTCATGAGTGGGTTGGGGTTTCTTTTGTTATTGCTATTGCCTGGTCTGTTTTGCTTGGGTTTGTTGTTTAAGGTGGATTGGAAGACTTGGGTGGGGGATAAGTTAAAGGGGTGGATGTTGGGCTTAGCTAGTGTCTGTGTGGCTTCCAGTATACTAGCGCCTTGGACTGTCCCCAAGGTAATTCAAAAAGCAGGGATTTATGGGGCTGATTTTCCGACGTTTACAGTATCTTCCGGAATGTTGTTTTCTTTATTCACGACCGCTTTAATCTTGGGCCTTATTTTTCTAGTATCGTGTTTCTTATCTGAGCGGGGGCGTGCATATGGTCTTGGTTTTTTTTCATGGGTGGGATTGGCATTTTTAGGTTTTTTTGCGTGGACATACCTGCGTTCTTCAGTTTCTTATTATGGGGGTGCAGTAAGAGGATTGGGTTGGGAGGGGAGGTTGCTCATCGTCTTTCTCATATTGGATGTCTTATTTTATGTGGGGGCGTTCATCGGTTTTTCAAGGACGGTATTTCGTTCGTTATTGAAGGATCTGGGGGAAGTTTGGTTGGATAGCAGGTGGTTGATGGGGGGGTCATTGGCGATGGTGGGCTTGGTCATGGCGGGGTTGTGGTTGCTGAGCAAGTCTCCAGGGGTGATCTTGACAGCCTTGTCCTTGTTTTTGATCACGTGCGCTCTTTTTCACGAGGTGTTTTTTAGGAGTTTACATGGAAGGCGGGAATTTCGGGATGATTTTGTGTTGGCATTGAACATGGTGGTGTTAGCGCTGTTGTTGGCAGGAGTTTTGTCGTTGCTGCTTTCAAGGTTCGTCACAGAAAAGGCATTGAATTTCTTCACCCCTTTATTGTTAATAGGTGTAGGGTGGGTCTTAATGCGGAAGTTCAAATTGCCTTTAGAAGGAGCAAAAGCAAAAGGCAGAGGCTGGTTGCTTGCCGCAGGTATAGGAGTCGTTTTTGGAGCTGTGTTCTATCTCTTAAAGGAGCCTCCCTTGTTGTTGCCTTCCAATAAGTTGCTTTCCATCTTGGCGATGTTGTTCATCGCGCTATACGAGGAGTTGTTTTTCCGTCAGGTTTTGTTCAAGCTGGCAAGTTTGAGTTACTCGTTTTTTAAGGCAAATGCATTACAATCTGTGTTATTTGCTGGGTTGCATTTCTTGCTCTTGCGCAGTGTCTGGGAGCATTACCAAAGCGTGGTCAGTATGGTCGCTTATTTTGTGGGTTTGTTGGTTTTTGCAGGAGCAATGGGTTGGTTAGTGGGTAAATTAGTGGATCCGGAAAAAAGTGTGTTTTCAGGAAGTATCGGGTATGCAGTTTTGGCGCACTGGATAGCTAACATCGTTTTGTTGTGGTTGTAATGCGTTCTATAGAAAGGTCCATTGCCATCCTTAAGGTGAGCGATGAGTGGGAAGTTTATGGGGAGCCAAAGGGGTCGTGCTCAGGAACGAAGTTCCTGGCACGTCAGCCAGAGGGTTGCTGAGCGCCACCGTCAGGGAAGGGCGTTTTGCAAGTAATCATTAAAATCGCGAATGGGTGCACTGAAATCATCGAGAGATTTCAGGCACCAGAAATGCATAGCATTTCTGTGTGGCAGTGCCTGAACGAAGTGAAGCCTTTTCCAGAGCGCTGTGAAGCAGAATATTTATAAAGAACTGAAATATACAGTAAAACAGGTAGGATGCTTGCAAGGTGAAAATATGAATAAACTGCTAGCAGCCTCCGTAGTCTTGATCTTAATGGTTTCTGTCTTTGCGCTTACGGTCGCAGCAAAGAAGGATTCAGAGTCTAAGTCAGATTCGAAAGGCTCAGAAAATACAAAGTCTAAGGAGCAGAGTCCAAAGGAAGGTTCAAAAGAAAGCTCTAAAGGGTCAAATGCGAAAGAAAGTTCTAAACCTGAGGAAAAGGGTTCTTCGGATTTGAAGAAGAGTAAAGATGAACCCTCTGGAAACAAAAAGGAAGGAGGGTCTGATTCTTCAGGTGGATCCAAGTCTTCCAGTAATGAAAATGGGAAGAAAGAAAAGGATAAACAGGGAAAGGATAAATCAGATTCTAAGTTTAACAAGGACGTCTTAAACCCATTAGAAGCTCCTCAGGAGAAAGAGAAGGATAAGGTCGATAAGGAAAAATCAAAAGAAGAGTCTAAGAAAGAGAAAAAGATGAAAGAAGATGAGAAAAAGTTGAAAAAAGAAGTCGGTGAAAAGTACGAAGTAAAAGAAAGTAGGCGAATCCAAGCAGAAGGTGAAGGAGAAAAAGGGTGAGCTGAAGAATAAGCACAAGGACAACAAAGGTCTTCAAAATGCATTGGATCACGTGAAGAACGAAAACGCCGTAGATAAGATCGAGCGGAATGTCATCCGTGCCATGAACAAGGAAACAGGTCGTGAAGAGACAAAGACGCAGATTAAGAAGAGAATCATTGCAGAGAAGGATTATGGAACTTTGGTTGTGATTGAGGACATTCCAAAGACAGTAGCACAGCATATCTCATCCTTGAGTTTTTCCGAGCAGCCAGAAGTGTTGGAAGCAGATCCAGTGGTGAAGTGGAATTTCAACAACGTTCCAAAGGGTAGTGAGGTGGACGTATCCTATGCCGTGGATGGAGAAGTTTCAGCGGATTCCGAAGCCATCGTGGGTGGTGAAGATCCAGGCTTTTTCGGAAAGCTGTCCATCTGGTTGAAACAGGCGTTTGCTTAATTTGCGATTCTTGTTTCTATTTTTTTCCTTGTTTCCACAGGATTTCAAAGTATTTGCGGTAGCTTTCAGAGGTTTCTTTATTTCGAATCAAGAAACATAAGGGTGTTCCGAGTGGGTTTACAGTGACGACATAGTCTCTAAGGATAAGGATCATGACGGGCGTCGTTATTTTTAAGTATCGTACTTTCGTGATTCTCATCTTTTCGCGAACTCTTCCGTATTCGCGATTGTCGGCATTGTAAACGACCCGCATGGAGATGCCTCGATTGACTCTTCGACGGTTCCAGTCTAAGAAGTAGGGTTCAAAGCGGCGGTTGAATTCCCGTGGGATGCCTAGTGCAATGAGTTCTTCTCCTTTTTTGAGTTCTTGAATGATCCAGTCGTAGAGTGTTTTGAGGCCTTGGACGCCTTCATAAATTTCAGCGTAGGAAGTGTATTTTTTTTCTTCATATTTTGCTTTTAGAGCAGGCAAAACCTGTTTGAGTTCTTCTTCTTGCCGCGTAAACTCTTTTTTTCTCTGTTGCAGGTATTCGAGTATCTTTTCAGGGTTTTTGGCTTGGTAGTGCTTGGTCCCTCCTTTCAGAGTATAGGTGACCAGTCCTTTAAGGATGAGTTTGTCCAGTACAAGGTAGGCTTTTCCAGAGGCAATCCCTGCCTTTTTGATGATGGGGCCTGTGCTGCTGCTTCCGAGGTCAAGAAGGGCTAAGTACACAGCAATCTCAGATCGAGTCAAGCCGATTTCAGTAAGAAGTTCGTGCATGGCGTTAAGAAAAACAAATAGTTATTTAAACTTAGTGCCCACTTGAAGGGAGGTAATATATATAAAAAAAGGTCTTTCTTTCTCTCCTATGAAATACCCGATCTTTTGTGCAGTTCTGTTCCTCGTGCTTATCTCCTGCAGCCAAAAAGCAGAGCAAGAGACCATAAAAATCGGTGTTTCTGTTCCCTTGACAGGTTCAGGGGCTCACCTGGGTGAGCCGTATTTTCAAGGAGTAGAATTCGCCTATAAAGAGATAAATGAACAAGGGGGCATTAACGGAAAGAAGCTCGAGTTGTTTGTGGAAGACAATCAAAATTCGCCTAAAGAAGGGGTTTCTGTATTTCACGCATTGGAGTTAAGGCATCCTGATGTGATCCTCGCTACCATGTCCACAGCTACCATGAGCATGGCTCCTCTTGCAAAAGAGGCCGGAATTCCTTTATTTGCTTCAATGATTTACGCGGACGTAACTGCCGTGAATGATAATGCCGTTATTTTTTTCCCCACAGCTAAACAAGAGGCAACCCTTGCAGTCGACGATATGCAAAAAAACAACATCAATACAGTGGGTGTGATTTACATCAATTCAGAGTATGGCAAGGCAAGCATGGAAGGCTTTGTAGATGAAGCCAAGCTGAGAGGATTAACCATCTCGGCCGTAGAGGTGTTTGATGGAGACCTTATAGATTTTTCAACGCCCATTCTGAAAATAGAAAAAGAAAGCCCTCAAGCGATTTACGTCATTGCCATCAACGCCGTTCCGATCTTGCAGCATCTTAAGTCTACAGACAGCAAGCTCATCGCGTATGCGAACATCGTGCCAATCGGGGGTAATACAATCTACCAAAGTGCAGTCTTTGAGGGGGTTCATCTTACTGCCCCGCCCGTTTCCATTTCAGGTTCAGTGGAAAACACCCATTTCCGTAATAAAATACAAGGCAGTATTTCGTTAGAAAAAAATACACTAGCCTATAACGCTTTAGGCTATGACAGTCTCTATGCCATCGTCACAGTACTAAAGAAAAATCCGAATGCAAAGGACTTTGTCAAAACTTTCTCCAGTTATGGCGTTTTTAAGGGTATGGCAGGTGAATACAACTTGGAAGGTCGCAAGGTAGAAATGCCCCTCTACTCAGTAGTGTTTAAGGGGGGGAATATTCAGCAAGTGCAGTGAATCTTTTTAAAGAATAAGCAATCTCTTCTTGTATGTCTTACACGCTCTTCCTCACATCAGCCGGTCTTCCTCCTGAAACCAGGGAATATTTCATCCAGTTACTTCCAAAGAAACCCTGGGACTGCAAGGTGGCTTTCATTCCAACCGCAGCTTATCCTGAGGTGGATAAAACTTTTGTGTCTTTGATGATCAATCAGCTTGAAGAGATGGGTTTTGCAGTGGAGGAGGTCGATCTCAAAACCTGTCATTTGGAGGAACTTTTTGGTCGCCTCTCCTTTTGTGATATCATCTATGTGAATGGTGGAAATACTTTTTACCTTTTGGATTGGGTTCGTAAGTCTGGTTTCGACCGTTTCATTGAACCTTTGCTAAACATGGGCAAGACCTATGTCGGAGTCAGCGCAGGCAGCATCATCACTGGTCCAACGATTGAAGTCGCGGGTTGGAAGAACATCGACCAAAACGTAGTGGGTTTGAAGGATCTTTCGGCGCTGAACCTCGTGCCGTTCATGATCTTTCCCCATTATGCAGAGAAATACAAGCGTTTGATAGAAACCGAGTCTAAGAAGACAAAGCTTCCGATCATTGCTTTAACAGATCAGCAAGCCATTGTCGTTAAGGATCATGAATACAAATTCGTGGGCAAAGGAAAGCCCTTGTCCTTCAACGGCGCCGAGAAGTACTTTTTGTAATGTTTAAGTGTTCATAAATAACTTTGGCTACGAATGCATTTCCGAGGGGAGTGTAATGATTGCCATCTTTGGAAGGGTTTATATAGAGTAGGTCAGGGGAAAGCGACTGTTGATTGATTTCTCGGTAAAGGTCAATATGGGGCAGCTTATTTTGGGAGAGCACGTTTTCGAAGTAGATTAAATCGTCGCTTTTTCGAGTGAAGTCTCCATATCTCGGGCTGATGACATAAAGCAGTTTTATATGGTGTTCTCGGGCTTGGGTGTTGATCTCTTGAAGGAGACCAAGGATAACCTGATTTGTTTCTTCTTCTTCAAGCTGGTGGGATGAGCAGAGGGTCTTTAAGTAGTGTTGAAGAAAATCGTAGTGGGTGAAGAGCCAGCTGCTGCTGAGGTAGCTCATGCAGCTATTTTTTGAGAGGGGGGTGTTGGCGAGTTGCAATTTATTATTTTTCCATCGGTAGAGGGGTTTGCTTTTTCCGTAGGCATGATCGTGAATGGTGTCTTGGATGTCGTTGCCTGCAAAGAGGTTTAAGATGATTAAAAGGGGGTTTGTTTGGTTAACGTACCTTTTTAAAAATAGGTAGTATTGGTCAATGCCATAGCCCGGAACGCCCATGTTTAACACTTGTACATTATCGTAGTGCCTTTCTTTTAGGGTCTTTTCTAAATAATAGGAGATCGTTTCATCGTCGTCGACTCCATAACCAAATATGAGCGAGTCTCCGAGTATGAGGATGTTTCTTTTCGATGGATCAATCTCTTCAGATCTAAATCCTTGTTGATTGGTTGTGATGTGCTGGTTTGTGGAGATAATGGAGATCCTATTCGGGATAGGAACCCATCCAATTTCAGAGTCGAACTGGGTGGCGATGAGAATGTTATTTAGGTAAACCTGTGGATGAATGATGATGGTTGTGCCAACGATCAGGGCAGTCCATATCAGTATAAGGAGAATGAGTAAAAGAGCCTCGTTGCGTCGTTTCCGTAAAAGTTTGAGCATGATAGAAGAGTTTTTTATGGTTTTATAAATGAATTCATTTTCAAAAGCTTTTTTAAGTGGGCCCCATTTTCAGGTGTATGTTTCAGGCCTTGCTTGTCATTGACGTCCAAGAAGAGTGGCGTGATCCAAATTCTCCTTTATATCTAGGCAGCGATTTCAAAGAGCTCGTAAAAAATGTCAACGACCTAGTCACTCTCTGCCGTTCAAAGGCCATTCCAGTCATCTGGGTCAAGCACATTCTCAGGGTAGATGGTTCAGATCGTGAACGATTCCAACCCAAAGATGTATCTTATCTAGTGGAAGGGTCGAAGAATGCCGAATTTATGTCTGATCTCAAACCGTTGCCTTCCGAGCCCGTTCTGAAAAAGAACAGGTTAAGTTGTTTCCTAGGCACCAACTTGGACGATCTTCTCAAAAAGATGAACATAGATGAACTCATCCTCTGCGGCATCATGACCAATGGCTGCGTCCGTACCACAACAATAGATGCCTATCAGCGCAACTTCAAAGTCTCCTTGGTGAAGGATTGCTGTGGTTCCGGCAGCAAAGAAACAGATGAGTTTACGTTTAAAGATTTGCAAAGCTTGATGTTTGGTGCGCAAATCTTGTCTTTAGCTGACTTTAAAATGATTTAGGGTAAGGCTTATAAAAAGAGCAAAGCTTCTTTGTAAGAATGGCTACTACTAATTTCAAAACATATGAAACGTCTCAGGAAACCATCATTCGGGGTGCGGGTTGTGCGTTAGGAAGTAGAATTGTATCTAATTTAGAATTAGGAGTCATGCTTCGTAGGGATTTGGAAGCTGAAGTAGGAAAAATACAATCTGCTGGTGGAGAAATTCCTGCTCATTTGATTTGTAAAGGGGGAGAAGTTTTGCCTGGAATCGAAGGGTCGTTTGATGAGTGGGTTTTTGGAAGAGTAGGTATACGAGAGCGTCCTTGGATGGGGGAAGGAGATTCTATTTATTCATTAGCAGAGAGGGCGTCCAGGGATGCTTTGGCTTCTGCCCAGCTTAAACCAACAGATATTGAGTTTATCATTCTAACCAATTCCATGCAGGAGAGGGGGGTTGATGATACTCCTTGCTTAGCTCAACACGTTCAGTGCGATTTGGGAGCCACTCCTTTCATGGTGTATGATATTCGTTCTGCTTGTGCAGGCTTTGTCTATGCCCTAGCTACAGCGAATGGATTGCACGGAAAATATGGTTTAGTAGTCTCAGCTGAAGTTCTTTCTAAACATTTGAATCCTTTAGATCCAGGAACATCCATACTCTTTGCAGACGGCGCAAGTGCCTTGGTAGTCGAAAATAAGCAAGGTCTAGGTTATTTTGATCTTTGGACTAAAACAGACTCAGATCTTATCAAAAGAGTTAGACATACAGTAGGTGGATCGATAGAGGTTCAGAGAAGGGTGTATATGGAAGCAGCAAAAGAGATGGGTAACTCTTGTAGGAGAGTATTGGATCTTATAGGGGATAATCTGGATATTGGTGCCTTTGTGTTGAGTCAAGCAAATGGGAAGATAGTGAATAAAGCAGTTGAGTTAGGTGATTTGCCATCAGAAAGGGTTTTGAAAAATATTGCTTCTACAGGAAATCTGTCCAGTGCTTCGGTTCCGTGTGTATTGGCAGGTGCATACAGAGATGGTAGACTCAGTCCTGAAACTGTGGTTTGCCTTTCAAATGTCGGGGCGAGTTATACGGGGGGTACGGCTGTAGTAACGTTTGCTCCTCCTAAAAAAAGAGAGGTTTGATTTAAAATTTTATTTCGAAACCTTTTTATTCCCTCTCCCTTTTCTCGTTTTTTATGGCAAAAAAGGCAGTCAAAAAGAAGGCAAAGGTGTCTAAGAAATCAGTAAAAAAACAAGCAAAGTCGTCTAAGCCTTCAAGGAAGGTTTCAACCATTCCTCAGCTAAAAGGTGTTTTAACAAAAGACAAGGTCGTCGCCGTCTTAAAGCAGTGCATGGATCCAGAACTCGGCTTAGACATATACACCTTGGGTCTGATCTATGACATTCATCTCAGCCAAAAGGGGGTTGACATCAGCATGACTTTCACGACTCCGGCTTGTCCGTACGGTCCTTATCTCTTGGAAGAGATCAAGAATAAGCTCGCTACTCAATTGAAATTAACTAAGGTCAACATCGATCTCACCTTTGACCCCCCTTGGAAGCCTTCAGACGAAGTGAAGATGTTGTTAGGGGTTTCTTAGGTTTGTAAAAACCCAAGTTCTGTTAGTTAGAATTCGCTGGGAAAGACCGTATGTTGCTGTTCATGGGTTAGTTTTTCTTTGAAATCGCTAATTTCCATAAGTCCAGGTTCTACGCGGATGATGTCTTTGAAGCTAATAATTCCTTCTAAACCGCCATCTTCGTTTACAACAGGTAGGTGTTTGATCTTGTTTTTCTGCATGAGCACAAGGGCTTCATAAAGGTCTCTTTCAGGCGTAATCGTGATAATCTTTTTGGGTACGACCTGGGCGACTAGAGTCTCATTGGGGTCAATGTTCAGGGCCATGACTTTTCGGACGAGGTCTTGTTCTGTAAGAATGCCGATCACTTGGTCTTTTTCCGTGCAGATGACAATGCTGCCGACCTTTTTTTCAGCCATGAGTTTGGCGCAGTCTATGATTTTGACGCCCGGTTCGGCGCAGAGAACAGTCGTTGTCATGACCTCTTCGATGGTAATGCCAATGGCCATGCAGAAGGGTAATACGTTGTAATATATAAATGTAGTTACGCAATTGTTTTAAATCGTTCAAAGTTCTTTAGGGGTATACGGCAGTCGTCCAACGGTTAGGACACGAGCTTCCCAAACCATTTGGAATCAGCTTGTAATCCGGGTTCGAACCTCTTTTTTTGGGCGAAAGTCCCGGCTGCCGTATTTATTTCATTTCTGAATGGTTCGCTCCTACCCAGATAAAATATTGTCCAAGAAAGCGTTCTTGTTCAATGGTTTTAAACCCCAAGGTTTCTCCGATTCGGGTGCAGTCTTCAAGTCCAACTAGAGTGTAGGCTCTATATGCTTCTTCGAATCCAAAGGTTCGTATTTCATCAAGTTCTGTTTGGGCGCGGAATCGGGCTAAAAATTCTTCTTGATTCATGCCAACCATGTCGTAATCAACGACAGTCAGTACGCCTCTTGGAGCTAGCAGAGGCAAAACGCCTTTGAACAATTCTTCACGTTGAGTATTAAATTTGAAGAAGGCACTGGCGCTTGTGAAGGGTACTTGTTGTTTCACTACATTGATGTCCGAGGTCAAGGTGTAGTTTTGATTAGGATCTTCTCTGCACTCGACTCCAAGAGCTTCGAGTATGTTTAGGATCCTTTCTCCTACACGTCTTGATCGGGTTCTCCAGGCCGTGGTGTCCCATCGAGGATCGAATCCAAGAACTTGACAGTCCGATTTATGGTTTGCTATGGATTCAGCCCAAGGGTATTTGCCGCAGTAATAGTCTAAATGATGATTGCTAAAATGGGGGGAGACTCTTCTTTCTAGTTCACGAGTCAGTTTTAAATAGCCTGGTTCTATAGTTGAGAACATGGATGAGAGTTTTCCTGCATCTTTATAAATCAAAGTCCTTTCTAGAAGGTATGGCAGGTTGGCGTCCTTCGTACAAGCAAAGGTGCATTTATTGCAAGAAGAACATGGTTCTTATCACGAATTATCGTCAAAAGCCGGTTTGCACTCAGTGTCAAATGAAGGAAATCAACAAGCCCATTACAGATCCTAAGTTTAAGGCCTTGTTTGACATTGCACCGGAGTTGTACGAACAGTCCAGTTTCTTAAGGAACATCAAGGATG
>CAYOJS010000009.1:14872-19717 GCA_964404345.1 uncultured Methanosarcinales archaeon | reverse complement strand
CCAACTCACCACCAACACCGGAAACAACACCATCCAAAGCAACACCATCAACACCGACGGAACCACCACTAACTACGGAATATACCTAACCGACAACACCATCAACAACACCATCACTGGAAACAACATATGGACCGATGGAAGCAGCAACCAAAACTACGGCATCTACCTACTCGGAACCAACACCACCCTACTCCAAGGCACCACCATCCAACACAACAACATACACACCAACGGAACCAACAGCGACTACGGCATCCTCCTCAACACCAACGTAAACCAAACCATTATTTATAACAACACCATTGACACCTATGGAATAACTGGAGGAGGCAACTATGGGGTCTACCTACTCACCCAATCCAGCACCAACGCCATCACCGGAAACACCATCACCGCCCAAGGTGGAACCGCAGGAAAAAACTACGGCATCGTACTCGAAAACAGAGCCAACAACAACACCCTCACCAACAACAACATCACCACCAACGGAACCGACAGCTACGCCATCAACATCACCCAAAGCAACTACACCATCTTCAACCACACCCTCCTCAGCAACCCAGGACAATGGATCATATCTGACAGCCAAAGCAACACCAACTTCACCAACACCACCTTCGAAAACTACAACGGAAGCATCAACTACTACGGACGAATCCTCCTCAACAACAGCAACATCAACATCAGCACCTTCAACTTAAACATCAGCGGCAACTTCAGCCGCGTACGAAGCAACAACATCCCCAATTTGAATACCAGCGCACAGATCACCATCAAAAACTTACCCGGACTCAACAACCCCCAAGCCCAAGTCGACTTCATTGACACGGGCACCTATAATGACTGCCCCGGCACCCAATGCCAAAACGTAAGCTACACCAGTGCAAATGGCTTCTTCGTCTTCAACGTAAGCAGCTTCACGACGTACGCTGTTATTGATGGAAGCACCAACCAAAAACCAAACAATGCCAGCCCCAACTTCCCAACTCCAGGAGATGAAGTCTTCACGAATCGAACGCCCTTCTTCAACTGGACCAACAACACCAACCCCATCGACCCTGATGGAGATGCAGTTACGTACCAACTCCAGATTGCACTGGAAAAAGACTTCACCACGATCATCTACGACAATATTACCATCGTCAACAACTACTTCAACTACGACTACGAACTGGACTTCACCACGTACTTCTGGCGCGTACGAGCCAATGACTCCTATGGACTGGAAGGAGACTTCAACAACAGCAACTTCACCTTAGTCAAATCAGTAGACATCAACATCACCACGAACATGACCATCTTCGGCTTCATGAACCTCTCCGGCAACAATGACACGAGTGACGATGACCCCCCACCGTTCACCCTACAAAACATTGGCAACTTCGAAGTCAACCTCAGCCTCAATAGCACACCGCTCTGGCGCAGCGTAGGCATGAACCTAAGCAATTACATGTTCAAATCCAATGACACCATTGGATGCACCGACTGCTACGACCGCGCTAATAGCATCACCACCTACATCAATATGACTTCAAGCTACAGCATCATGTTCCTCAACACCCTCAACCATACTGCCAACAAAAACAAAGCCAGTGTGGACATCAATGTCACCGTACCTGTCAATGAACCGCCCGGCATTACTACAGCCACGGTACTCTTCGTAGCGAGGAACTCATGAAAACAACCACGAAGTTTAGCATCTTCGAAACCCTGGATGTTCCCACGCAGAGCGCTGCGCCCCCGAGGGGCCATCCCCGCGCAACGCGCTCTTCTGATAATGGCAAGGGTTTCGACCTGAGGATGCTAAACAAATACATCCTCTGGACCCTTGTATTGATTGTCCTAGTCAGCCAAGTCCATGGCTTTGGTATCGCCCCTGGAGAAAAAGAGATCCCCTACAAACCCGGTGAACAGACAACCGTTGAAGTCAAGATCATCAACAGCAACCACGAAAACCTAAAAATTGTCTTTTACGCGGAAGGAGAACTGGCTGACAAAGTCACCTTCAAAGACCCCTTCCTAGAAATAAAATCAGACCAAACCGAAGCCAAAACCAGCTATACTTTCCACCAACCCAGCGTCAGCGAACTCAAAAAGCAAGGCGAACAAACCATTAACATTGTTGCTCGAGGACTCTCTGGAGGAAACAACGAGGGCATCGGTGCTAACCTTGCCGTGGTAAGTGCCCTTAAACTCATGGTCCCCTATAAAGGCAAGTATGTGCGAAGCCGACTGTTTGTAGCCAACTTCCAAAACGGACAACCCAGCAACTTTGTTGTCGAAGCCGAGAACCTTGGAGATGAAGACGTGGTCCAAGGCCAAGCCACGGTCGACGTACTAGGACCCTTCAATGACAAGATTTTGACCTTGACCTCCCATGTGGAACGCATCAATGCCAAGAGCCGCGTACTCTTTACGCTGCCCTGGACTCCTGAACTCAATGTCGGACAATACCAAGCCATGAGCACGGTCATTTACGACAACAAAAACGTCCAAGACAGCAAGTCCTTCACCCTTGGCGAACAAAAAGTGGCCATTGAAAGCATCGACGTGCGAAACTTCAAACTCGGCGGCATAGCAAAATTCGAGGTCATGCTCCAAAACAACTGGAACACCCCCGTCGACGGTGTCTATGGAGAAATCACGATTGTAAAAGACGGAAAGATCTACACCCAATCCAAGACTGAAAATGTAGGCATGCAACCCCGAGAAAAGAAAGTCATCAACGGCTACTGGGACACCAGCACTGTCATACCTGAGAAGTACGAGCTCAAACTCAAATTGTACTATTCAGGCAAAACAGAAGACAACACCTTCCCCATTACCGTTACGGAAAACGAGATCCACGCGGAAGGAGTAGGACGCGTCATTGGCGCCACGACCAACCCACAAGACAAAGTCATGACCTATGTATACTTACTGACCCTGCTTGTCATCATCCTGATTGCAATCAACGGCTACCTCTACTTCCGCAAACCCCGCAGCAGTGTTGCGGCACCTGGCGGAGTCGTACCTAAAGCCGTAGTAAATGAACCGCTCACGCCCCAAGCGGCGACGACTCCTGTTAAACCGGCAGTAAAACCTCCTGTGACCATGCCACCCAGTCAACCTGCAACGCCGCACTTTGACGAGGAGCACCATGAAGAAATCCAACAACACATCCGAGAACTCGAACAGATCCACAAACACATTGAATCCACCCCTCCTAGCAGACAACCACCTGCAACATCACCCTTTGACGAGGCTCACCACGAAGAAATTCAACAACACATCCAAGAACTCGAACAGGTCCACGAACAGATCCAATCTGCCCCTGTCCAGACACCACCCCCGCAAAACAAGTCTAAATGGGACCGAGAAAACTAGTTGTACACTCCATTTAGGATTCTACTTGATCTGATTTCGCCTTTCCCGATATCTCAAAAACCTACGATTTGGGGGTCCCAGAAATTACTTTATCATTTCTGCGGAACCTAAGCAAGTCTATATTTGTAAATACCTTCATTTTATGCTGCTCCAGAAAATGCGGGTCATGCGCCCATATCCCCTCTGCTTTTGTCGCGATAGAAGCTGCAAGATGTGGCACATCATCCTGATCACTTATTTCACTCTTGTATTTTTCAATAAACATCTTATACTTTTCATACGGGATAATCCTAATATGCTCGAAGATGAGAGCAAGCAAAACATCGAATTCTTCCTTTGTTAATTTTGTTTTTTTCCTTAATTCATCTTCATGCTCTTTGATCTCAGTAATGGTAAAATCAGGCGTTACAAATTCGAAGTTCTCATCAAATAATATATCTCTTGTCGTACCTTTCCTTATCAAAGCTGCTATGATCCGATTCGTATCTACTAAAACCTTCATTTTATTAGACCATGCCTCCTTGCCATTCCGCGCTTTATTTTGTGACCTATTGCCTCTGCATCTTGTTCTGTTAATGTACTTCTTGCAAGAAGTTTATCCATAAGATCCAATTTTTTCGCCTTTTCCCACATGGCCTGTCTTGCTACTTCTGTCCACTTAATGTCCTTGTGCTTTTCCATGATTTGATGTAGGTCTTCTGGAACTGCCAATGTCAAATTCGTCATATATACCACCTTTACTTATTTATGTTTATTATTTAATTCCCTTATTTATATAGTTTATGGTTAAATCTGGTTCTTTCGCTACTTTATGCTAAAATCGTATAGGTTTTGTCGACCTGCAATCAAGAAAACTAATGCTTTAAACCAAACCCGGAAGGCATGCCATAACTGCCCATGTCATGACTTGAGAAATGAATGCCGCTCTCTGGAGGAGAAAACACCAAGCGATTGGTTAATGACTCATCGGCACCCTCAAATAAGTCTCCACCCACCCGATACGCCATTTTCATGTCACCCCCCACTAAATCGGCTAAACGGCACCTTGCACCATTCAGAGTCTGGGCATCGTATTTAGCCGCACCCACATTGCCCGTAGCCAAGGCCATAAACAACTGCGAATCGAACTGAAGCATAGGAGTCTCATCATAATAACGGCCTGCGAACGAAAGCCCGTTGACCATCCCCCCCAAACTCTTTCCTTGATTATCAAAATAAAAGACACTGTTTACGCTGCACTGCGCGTCTGGATCACCTGTAACCGGAGGCGCTGCCGGACCTGTAGTCGAGAGCGCAATGACATAGATGGGATTGCCTGAAACCTTCTTCGCTGAAAAACCTGGAAGAGTAAGTTGTGGTGTAGGAGTGGGGGTGGCAGTAGCATAAGGAATTGGAGTAGATGAAGGGCTTGCCGGCGAAGCAGCGGGGGTGGGAGTCAGGGTTGGGGTTGATGGAGGGGTTGGCCTGGGAGTGACG
>CAYOJS010000009.1:0-14862 GCA_964404345.1 uncultured Methanosarcinales archaeon | reverse complement strand
GAAGGCATCGGTGCCACTATTTCATCCAATCCTGCAATTCCTGTGAAAGCCACGGACGTGTGTGTCCCACTGTTTGTATTCGTGGCACTGGTCCAATAAAATCCGCTCGGAAAACTTCTAAGTGCACCATCGCTTGCTCTAAACGGTTTTGTTAAACGATCGGCCATAACCCCTTCATAAGCTAAGTGATCTTCCATTGAAGAATTGGGAGGAACATAGGTATCCTGTTCACTCGCGTTTTTTCCTAAGTAGTCCTTCATGGCTGCATCGAAGGGAGTTTGGAGTGCCACGGGTTTTGCGGTTGTCCAGAGATCTTCTGCTTTCAATGAAGGAGCGGCTGCTTTCTGAACTGCAGCAAGTCTTGCCGCTTCAGCAGCTTGCTCTTGAGCGATTCCATCCTTTTTTCCACGTTTATATCCAGCCGAATCAGCGGCGGCCACTTCCGTTGCTTTATCGGCCTCGCCTTTCGTATAGCCTAGATCATAGCCGGTGTGTCTTTGCCAGATTCCCACACCTACCAACGCAGCGAGTCCTAGACCTGAACCAATCAGAATGTTTCTTGTTCTTGCACTTATAGGCATACTTGAGGGGGAACATTCCTCCTTTATAAATATTAGCCTTATTAACTACTATTTAGTAGTCTTAGTGTTATGGGTGCTTATACGACTGTGAAAGCTCATCGCATCGACGATGATGAAAACAACACAGCCTAAGACACTTTTACCCACTCTATGATTATCTACTCTAAAAACGTACTCAAAAAAAGAAACCGAAAGAGGACTACTCGTCTTCTGCCTCTTCCTCTTCCAATGCTTCGAACGGATCGTCTGCCACTCAAACCACCCCCTTTGACACCCTAAATGCAGATCTTTTATTTAAATATTATGAAGCTGTGATAAAGATACCCTCTTCAACCCAACCACCTTATCAAAAACCTTGTCTTCTGAAAGAATTACTTTTTTTTCATTACGAATAGCCGTTGCAGCGTGAATTGCATCTCGAGGAGCTAACCCACATTCCTGTATTAATTTATGAGCCTCTCTCACCAGATCTCCTGTTGTATCCAAAAAAACAAGATTTTTTATACTTAAAAAAACAGTACCCGCTTTTATTGCAAACTCCCTCCCTTGCTCCTTATGAATGATCCAAACGACCTCATCGTATGTAAGCGGTGAAGTAAACGCCGCTTTTCTATTCAGGCGAACCTCTCGGATAAAACCTCGAGCCTGCTCTCCTTTACTGTTTCTATCTAGCACCGCCAATATAAAGATATTAGAATCTACATACATAAATTACCATCCTTTCTTTTTCATATATTCTTGCATACGCTCCTCATGAAGCTCATGCCAATCTACCTTACTCCAGTCCCGCTTGCTTTTAGTGGATTTAGCCATCTTCTCAAATATTTCTTCCGCTTTTATTTCAGGCTTATCAATCATGATACCTTCTTCCCCTAACTTTACCACCACTTTATCCCCTGGAACCATCCCTTTAGCCTTGCGAAAGGCCTTAGGGATGACGATTTGGCCTTTAGGCCCTATTTTTCTTTCCTCAGTAAGTAATACCATAGGTTATACAAAAGTACCACTTCTATTTATACTTTTCCTTTTTTATCTAACACGGACTGTAGCCACAGGAAGTACAGAGGACACACCCACTGGCACAGACCAATAAGTTTTGACAATCCGGACAAAACACGCTCTGCATCCTCCTTTAACCCCATTTTATCTTTAAATACGCTAAGATGGCCTGTCCAGTGGAAAGTGACAAAAATTCAACTGTAAAAGCGAATTTTTGAAACATCAGAAATGATATGCATTTCTGGGGGCCCAAAATCTACGATTTTGAGGCCTTCCAAAAATTTCGTGTTTTAAAGTCCGGTAGTTTAGCACGAGGTTTTTGTTAGTGCTATCCCCTTTCCAAGACAATATGCTTCTTATCCGGCGCCGAAAGAAAAAGCTCCTCACCCTTTTTTATATCCAAACTATGCACGACATGACTGTTAAAATAAATCCCTAGACGGTCACCCGATAGCTTCACCACCTTCTGCCGGATCTTCAACGGTGAAACAGCCAGCTCCTGAACCACCCTCCTTGCTGAAAGAGGCTCAAACTCGAAATAATCACATTTAGGGCACTGATAACTCACAGCCTTCTGTTTAGCCCCCTGCACACTAACCCGAACGACTCTCAACTTCGACTCGCATTTAGGGCAATTAGGTCCTCTCATTTTCTCCTCTTGGCATTGATCACATACAATGTTCTTTCCTTGATTTCAAACAAGATATAATAATCTCCCGTTTCGATCTCGAACTTGCTTCCTTTCTTCCGAGAATTTTTCGTCTGGAAAATAATGGAGATTACCTCGTGCCAAGGAACCTCCTTGGCGTGCTCCTCTAAGTAATGCTTGGTAGGCACTATCCTCGTAAAATAGACCATCCTGTTCCATAGTCAAAAGTGTAGTATAAAAGACTATATAAACCTTTTGCCGAACCTCCACTGCACAAGAACTGTGGTCCCTATAAATAAGCTATGAGGAGATGTCCAGTGGAAAGTGCTAGTCCTTAAACACTTTTTTGCGAAACTCATATGAGACGATCGTCGGCACATAAAATATGAAATCAGCCAACAACGTACCGATAAAAATCGCTGCGGAATAATTCTGAATAATCGATGGAAGAACGGCCAGGAAAAAAGGCCGGATGACGAAACTATCTAAATACTCCGCCGGGCCGAACTCCATCACCATATTCCGCAACAACTTTAGAAATCCCACTACTGAATTGTCCTTTCTTCGATGATAATCTCTAAAGGCCACCGTGCTATAAAATGCTATACTATCCGCCCATGCTGCTGCATATGCCGAAAAAATCCTACTCTGCGAGAAAAACCAGATGAGGTCGCAACAATCAACGCCGCTGCGATCCCTGCCAATTCCGGCCAAATATACCGATCATACCATCCCCTTATTCTATGCATGTTTCCTTCCATTTAATACCTTATTAAAACATATCGAAGCCGCCTGGAAAAGCTTTATAAAGAGGTTCCGGTTTTTCACCTTCATGCCAGCACCCAGACACAAAAGCACCCGATTCCGAAAGATGCACGTCCGCGTACCTGGCGGAAGCACGCATTTACACTATAAAGATCGCAATCCCAAGATCGCGCACTGCGCCCACTGTAGAGGAGAACTCAAAGGCATCCCCCGCATCAAAGCAACAGCCATGAAGCGCATGCCCAAAACCCAAAAAAGACCTGAACGACCCTATGGCGGCATGCTCTGCAGCCGCTGCATGCGCGCCCACATCATAAAGAATATTCAAGCTTAATGTTTACAATCATAAATGCCTCTTAAGATTCCCGGCGACGGCGTCTGTTCTCAAGAGGCAAAAACCTAGGTGAAACACATGGAAATCGGAAGAATCTGCGTAAAAACCGCTGGCCGAGATGCTGGCCAACGATGCGTTGTGGTTGAAGTCATTGACCTGAATTACGTTCTTATTGACGGCCAAACACGCCGAAGAAAGTGCAACATACGACATTTAGAAGCCATCCCGCAAACCGTTGACCTTAAGAAAGGCGCCAATCATGATGCAGTTAAGAAAGCCTTGAAAGCACTCGGCATTGAGGTGCAAGACACTAAACCCAAGAAGAAGACTGAAAAGCCAACCAAGAGGCGCAACGTGAAAGAAAAACCAGCCAAGACTGAAGGCAAAGAAACTAAAAAGACTGAAGTGAAAAAAGAGGCGCCAAAGAAAGGCACTCATACCAAGAAAAGAACCCACGCAAAACCTCTAAAAAAATAAGGCGAGCGCTACGCTTGTTTTCTTCTTTTTTTATTGTTCTTCTATTTCTTACCTTATATTGTTTATACACAAGATTTAAATAGCTCGAACTCCAAAAATGACACAACGGTGAGCGAACATAAACAAGCATGACCGACACGTTGAACGGTTATGGACGCAGGTCCGCAACCAGTACGACAGCGTACACAGACATGTTGTTCTCTACGGTTTTAAGCGAAGAAAACGAAAAATTCTCGGAGAAGTCGACCTGATCGGCATCCGCAAAGACGGCATGGACTTATACGAAGTCAAATGCAGCTATCGCGTGATTAAAGCTCGAAAACAACTTAAGAAAGCCAAACGGCTCTTGAACAACCAGAACGCCAAGACTTACTTTTATAATGGAGAAAGCGGACAGATCCACAACCTGATTGTATAAAAACTACATCAACTTAAACTTCGCCTTCCTTCTTGTGGATTGCATAGGCTCATGTTCTCTGTGCTTGATAATGGCCAGCAGTTTCTCTACAGCCTCTTTAGGCGTGTAGACTGCGATTACTTCCTCTGTATGGCGCTTATCAAAATAATGACCTGCCAATTGCTCAGCCATCCCCCCGCTGGATTTAATCGCCACCATGGGCTTATCCAATATATAACCATAACTTGCCTCGTTGACCGTGCCTGCACCACCACCTACTAATATAGCACCATCGCATGAATTTAAGTTGATTGAATCCCGAGACCACATCATGCCTGTTGCGACAACGACATCTGCATATTTATTCACCTTGGACGTGTTCTCCCACGGAATGATGGCCAAGGTGAGACCGCCTATGGATTTAGCACCCTTCAATGCCGCCTCCATGACACCGCCACCGCCCCCTGTTAACGTGATCATACCCCGCTTGGCAATTTCCTTACCCACTTCAAACGCCATTTTATACGCCTTCGGCGTACAGATGATCTTTGAACCCCCCAGAACCGCAATTTGACGACGCTTAGTCGACTTCATACCCTAAAACGAGCAGAAAGAGTTTATAAAGTTTGCCTGAACGTACACGGTACGCCTACAAAAATTCTAAGCCATCACTAACCACTGGACAAACCGCCACAACTCTTTTTAAGAGGAGTAAGTTCCGATAGGGGATGAAAGGAGCACTCGTTGTTTTTCAGGACAAGAAGATCCGAAGGGTCTGGCATAAGGAGGAATGGTATTTCTCTGTGATAGATATAGTGGAAGTATTGACCGACAGTGCAAATCCCAGAAACTACTGGAATATGCTTAAGAAAAGGGAGTTAGAGCACAGAGTTGAGTTGTCCACATTTTGTGTACAACTGAAATTACCATCTACAGATGGCAAATCCTATGAGACAGATTGTGCCAATACAGAGTCCTTATTCCGCATTATCCAATCCATCCCTTCTCGAAAAGCCGAGCCTTTCAAAGTATGGCTAGCCAAGATAGGTTACGAACGGGTACAGGAGATCGAAAACCCGGAACTCACCCAGGATAGAGTAAAGGAATACTATGAGCTCAAAGGTTATCCAAAAGATTGGATCGACAAGCGTCTTCGAGGAATAGCCATAAGGCAGGAATTAACTGATGAGTGGAAAGACAGAGGAGTTGCAAAAGAGAAGGACTTTGCGATTCTTACCAACGAGATCAGCAAGGCCACTTTTGGCAAAACAGTCCAGGAGTATAAGGAGTTTAAAGGCTTAAAGAAGAAAAACCAGAACTTACGAGATCACATGAGCGACTGGGAACTTATCTTAAACATGATTGATCTTAAACATGATTGGCGAGAAAGCTACGACTGACATTACTATCGCCAAAGACGCCCAAGGATTCGACGAATGCAAAGACTCAGCCCAGGAAGGTGGAGAAATAGCCCACCATACACGAAAAGAACTCGAGCAAAAGATAGGAAAATCCATTGTGACTGGTGAAAACTTCCTTAACCTAGAAGAAAACAAAAAGAAGATGGAAGAGAAGAAATACAAAAGATTGGCCTGAAATCACCCATTCAATCCTATTCCAAACGAAACAAATATAAAGTTCTCTAAAACCCTTTTATTATGGGTTTTAATAAAATTCTTTTCATAAATATTCAAGAATCAAGCTTAGATAAAAAATATTGGGATCAAATCAACTCTTTGACTAAGAAAAAGGTCATTCTTCCTAAAGACAGCTCAAAAATCATGGAAGAACTGAAAGATGCTGATTGCCTACTTGTCGGGTTCGCAACTCCAGTTACAAAGGAACATATAGACGCTGCTCCGAATCTCAAATACATCGGAACCTTGGCTATAGCCTATCATAAAATAGATGATAAATACGCGAGGAAAAAAGGCATACCTGTGACGAACATTGCTGGTTACTGCACGGATAGCGTAGCCGAATTTATTTTAGCAGCCATCCTTAACGCGATCCGACAATTAGATGAAGGCAAAGAAAGAGCAAGAAACAAAAATTACGACTTTGCCGGAATGTCTGCTGCGGAAATCAAAGGAAAGACATTTGGTGTTTTCGGCCTTGGAAACATAGGTAAAAGAACTGCCGAACTGGCTCAAGGATTCGGAGCCGATGTCCAATACTGGTCAAAACATAGGAAAAAAGACTTTGAAGTCAAAGGAGTCAAATACAAGGATAAAGACAGCCTTTTGAAAGGTGCTGATTTTATATCACTCAATTTTGTGCAGACTCCAGAAACAGAAAATTTTTTGGATGAGGAGGCCTTTTCAAAAATAAAGCCTGGAGCTGTTATTGTAAATACTGTACCTATGGAAACGGTTAACTTAGATGCTTTAGAAAAAAGACTTAAGAAAGGCGACATAACCTTCATTTTAGACCATTCCGACGAGATGAAACAAGCCGATCTGAATAGACTCCACCTCCCATAGCCTTCATCAGTAAAGAAGCCAGGATCAACAAACAAGACTTATTCGTCGGAAACCTCAAAAACTTCTTGAAAGGAACCCCGACTAATGTTGTAAATTAGACCCCCACCCAGTTATAACACATTTGGAAAACGAGTTTAAACTGGCGAAAGCTATTTAAACCCTCTGCGTTCTCTTAGACGATAGGTGTAAGGATGGGCGAAGTTAAACCGAAAAGCGTTAACACATTGCAGAAGGGACATTATATCCTCATTGAAGGCGATATTTGCACCATTGTCGATGTTCAAAGCAGCAAAGGCGGCAAACACGGCCACTCCAAATACCGCATTGAAGCCGTTGGCATGAAAGATGGCCGAAAACGACAAATGGTCATGCCCTCCGGAAGCACCATCGACACTCCTGTCATTGACAAGCGAAACGCCCAAATCCTTAGCATCATAGGCGACAAAGTCAACGTTATGGACACGGAAAACTTTGAAAACTTTGACATGCCCCTCCCCGAAGAATTCAAAAACAGCATCCAAGAAGGCACCATCGTCCTGTACTGGGACATGATGGGCGAACGAGTCATCAAAGGCATAAAAGGAGCTGTGGAGACTCCTGAATGATTTCTGCTGATAAAGAATAAAGTATATAAATAAGTATACTTTTTAGTATATCTTAGAGTTGGTTATTGTGGAGATTGGGAAGATTAGCATAAAGCGTACCCCTCACTACGTAGCCGACCACAGCGACGTGCCCTGGGATCTGGTTATCACCACGATCCTCTCCCCCCACAAAGTTCATTCGAATAAACAACATGGCAAAAGACGATTGACCTATATTAAGAAGTTTAAGAATTACATCATTGAAATTCACGCTGAAAAAGACCCTGTCGAACCCATTATCTGGGTTATCAACGCTTTCAAAGTAAAGAGGTGAAGAACATGAAATGCTCCCAATGCAAGTCGGAAATGGAAAAAGTACAGTTTGACGTTGGGTATGGGATAAGCGTCGACTCCTTACACTGTGAGAAATGTGGATTTAACATAACCCAAGATAAGAAGCTTAAAAATGCTATCGGCGCGTTGCGCGAACAAATGAGCAAACCTGTCAAACTCGTTCGTATCGGTACGGGCATCGGCGTACGCTTCACGAACGAAGTCGTCAAAAACTACCACCTCAAAGCCGGAGAAAAAGTCCTGCTCAAACCTGAGATGGATGGGATTAAATTTGTGATTGGAACCTGATATTTATTATAATAGAGAACATAAACCTATTCAAGCCGACCTTCCAGCAGCATCTTATCGAAACGTCCACGCAAAGCCAAACCTATGTTTTCCAACGCTTCGCGATCCTTACTTGATAAATTAGGCAACACGTCTTCTTTTACTCTTGTTGTGGTTTCACGCTGCAAATTCGTAGGCCTAGCAATAATGCCAATAACCGATGTAGCAAAATAACCTTCAAAATCATATGAAGGCCCCATATCTGTCGGACGCAAAGAAAACACAAGATCCTCTCTAACATCAGGGCTGAACGCATCTGTGCCGACCAACACAGGCTCTAGCAATCGCCATACTCCCCACCAGTCTCTCGGCCCATCATATTCCGGTTCTCTCCGTGCTAAGTACCTAAAAACTTCCTCCGCAACAGCCCTATAATACTTTATCCGGATGCGTAGGCAAACACGTATCAGCTCCCTGCCCTGTAGAGAAATAAAACAACGCACCCACTGTACCATAAGGATCCATCGTTGCTGGAGAAGCTAACATTAAAAATAGTAACAGAGCCTTATATTTAAAAGTAGCGTATGAACTAAAATAAGCCGCCGAAAGCTATTTAAAGCGCTCCCATTCCCATAGACGACAGGTGTCAACATGGTCAAGTTCCCCGAAGCCGAAGCACGCATCATTAAAAACATCTTCATCTGCCGAGGCTGCAAAAGCAAAATCCGCGCCCAAAACCTACGCGTGATCAAAGGCGAAGTACGCTGCCGCAAATGCCTAAGCCGGGCGCTAAGGACGATACGGAAGAAGTAAACTATTCTTTCTTAGTTGGCAAACAACCCAA
The DNA here is from genome assembly GCA_964404345.1 of uncultured Methanosarcinales archaeon. Lineage (GTDB taxonomy): Archaea > Nanobdellota > Nanobdellia > Woesearchaeales > SM23-78 > JBBSWA01. The sequence goes on along the minus strand of CAYOJS010000009.1, from coordinate 6,128 downwards.
AATCTCCTTCATTGCTTTATCTAATGGTCTAGTCACATCAATAACTGTTCCATAATCAAACCTAGAAACCAAACTATGAACTGCCGCAGCGGCTCCCTCCCCATACGATTTCTTTCGCTTACTGTCTCTTTTTATGCATATTTTCAATGGGGCTTTCAAGGTAAACCCGAAATGAGGATAAGGCAAATGTTGGACGAGATCGTCGATTACCGTTTTATGATAAAAGCAAGCGTCGAATACAACGATTTTCCCGCTTTTTAGCTCCTCCTTTATTGAAGGAATGATAACCCTGTTGGCTTTAATGAAATTTTCAGGCGGAATGCACTCAGCCTCCGAGGATACTTTGTCCAACCCGTGCTCCTCAAGAACCTTATCTATGTTCACGTATTCTGCATGGAGAATCTTTACTAACTTCCCAGCAATCGTAGACTTTCCGCAACCTAACGGACCACGAAGAATGATGAAATAACCGACCCTCATCTAACCCACTTCACAGACCAATTCTGAATCGGGGATAGGCTTGGAAAAGGTATGACTGAGAATTAGGTTTTTTTCCATGACCTTCTGCTTAGCCTTCACTTTGAACATGAGTCTTAATTCAAGCCTTCCCTCATTCACGGTCGTTTTTAATTCCCAGCGAGGGATCTTCAAAAGTGCTTTTTTAGGAAGATGGAAGAATTCAGCTGCGTCGAATATTTGGATTCCAGTTACGTAGTTTTCATGATCTCGATCTATCACAAAATTGTCTATTTCCGTTGATATATTATAACTGCGACCTGCAGCTTTAAAAAGCAATATATCATATTTATCATCATAATCCATCCTTCCTTTCGTCTTAAGTATCTGTTTTTCCATTTTAAATCCTGGGGACCTCCTCTGGTTCTACCGTGTAAAAAGTTATTATATTCATCTTGTCCAGCTGAATATCTATCATTATTCGTAACACTTTTTTCCCATAATCGAAAAAAGTAGCATACAGGCCATTCTTTTGGATGCCGACCAGCTTAGGAATCTGATATTTTATTATCTCTTTAATCACCTGCTCCTTAAATACCTTTCTCTCTCCTTCCTCCAGGCGGCTAAATGTGTGGGTAGTCAGGTAGATTTGCTTTTCTTGAATTTCATCAATTAGCCTTAGAAAATAGATGATATCTACTTTCCTTTCCAGCTCGTGGCTTACTGCCATTCCAACCAGGGCTAGCAAATCCTTCAAAAAGCTTCCCCAGAAAAAATCGGAAGATTTTCGGCAAATCCGTAGAATATCCACAACACATAAAAACCCTACGACTATCTGGATAGAATGACGCTTATGAGTTTCTTCAGCCAGTACAAATATGTCCTCTTATTCTACCTGATCCTGATTGCGGTCATCTATTACCACCGCAAAAAATTCCAGTTCCAAGCCAAGATCATTGCTCTGTATCGAACCAAAATCGGCATTGCCCTGATGGACAAAATCGCCAAGAAATACCCCCGCTTCATTCGAGGATTGGCCACGGTTGGAATCTACATCGGATACTTAGGCATGCTCGGCATCCTATACGCCGTTTTTTACGGAACCTACCTCCTCCTCTTTGTACCCAGCGCCCCTGCCACGTTTGCACCCGTCATCCCCGGCGTACCCATTCCGGGCAGCCCCATCTTCGTACCCTTCTGGTACGGCATCATCAGCCTCTTCCTCGTTGTAGTAATCCATGAATTCAGCCATGGTGTCGTAGCAAGAGCGTATAATATCCCTGTCAAGAGCAGCGGCTTTGTCCTCTTTGGACCATTGCCTGGGGCCTTTGTCGAACCCGATGAAAAAAAACTTAAACAACAAACGCCTAAAATTCAAAACAGCCTCTTTGCCGCCGGACCCTTAAGCAATATTATCACGGCCCTCCTCATCGTCCTGATATTTGCCCTTATCCTTAACCCCCTCTTTAGCCACCTTTACGCTCCCTTAGGCATTGCATTTACGCAGATCGATACCGGCATGCCTGCTGAGAAAGCAGGCCTCCAAACCGGCGAGATTTACACCCAAGTCAATGGACAAACCCTAAAAGACAGCAGCGACTTTACTAAAGCCCTACAAAACCTCAAACCTGGCGACACGGTCCAAATCGGCAGCAGGGAAAAGCAATACTCTGTAACTGCCACTACTCGCAAAGAAGACCCCACCAAAGGCTATATCGGAGTCCATGTCACCACCCGATACACGAGCGAAGACACCCTAGGCTTCCAACTCTTTACCATCCTCGTTGAATTCTTCGGATTATTCTATGCCATCAGCCTCGGACTTGGACTCGCCAATTTACTACCCCTTGGACCCATTGACGGCGGACGGATGTTCCAGTTACTACTGCACAAACTCTTCGGACGAGAAAAAGGAAACCGATTCTGGGCGCACACAAGCCTAGTCCTTGTAGCCCTCCTCATCATCTTGATCGTAGTCCCCATTATAAAAGCTGTATTCTGAATAACCAAAAATCTTTTATACTGCCCAACCCACCTCTTTCCTATGCGCAAATGGACCCTTCTCATTGGCATTCTACTGATCTTGTCCAGCTGCGAAACCCAAGAAAAAACAAAACACGGATTCGTACAAAAACCAGGCATCACAAGCGAACCGGACAATTCCCCCCAAGGCTGCACGAAAGAAGCTAAGGTCTGCCCTGACGGCAGTAGTGTTGGACGAATTGCACCAAGCTGCGCCTTTGCACCCTGCCCTAGCGAAACTACACAATCTTATTCTGTTCAAACCACCATCTTAAACACACCAGACGACATGGTGCTCACCGGAACCCTTTATCCCACGGCTGGGGCGAAAGCCGTCCTTCTTCTCCCCATGCTCGGAAAAACCCGACAAAGCTGGGGACCTTTTGCCAAAACTCTACACGAAGCGGGCTACAATGTATTCGCCATTGACCTACGCGGCCACGGCGAAAGCACCTTGAAAAATAATCAACACATTCCCTATACTGCCTTCGGTGCCCCCCAATATCTGGACATGATCCAAGATGTAGAAACTGCGGTTCATTATTTACAAAACAAAACTGTCTATATCGTAGGAGCCAGCATTGGCGCTAACCTTGCCCTGAAATACGCCGCGCAAAATCCAGATATACAAAAGGTGGTTTTACTCAGCCCAGGCCTTGAGTATCGCGGTGTGAATGTAGAGCAGGACAACCTCATGTATACAGGAAATATGCTTATTGTGGCAAGCAAAGATGATGCATACAGTGCTGACAGTGTACAGAAATTAGTCCAAAACCGAAAAGATGCTAACATTAAAATCTATGAAGCTGCCGGCCACGGCACGGGTATGCTTGCGAACCAGCCTGAACTGGCTGGATTCTTGATTGACTGGATGAACCAACCATGAACCCAAAACTCGAACTCTACAAACTTCTTGCGGCCTGGATTGAAGCTGCACCTACGCTAGATGAAGAAGGAGCCACTCCATTCCGCAATGAATTCAACCGGCTTGTTGTTGAAGCCTTTGGAACCCCCCTCTTAGGCGATAATCCTGAAGGCATGCTCTACGACAAGACACGAAACAACTTACTGCAATATAGTGTTGACAAAAACGATATATGGCTTGAAGGAGCCAAAGAAAATTTTGAACAGATACCTAAACCGGCAGAAAACTAAAAAAAAAATAAAAATATTTACGCATACAGAACTTGCGTTCTGAAGTTTACCTTCTTCGAAGCTAAACCTTAACCTTCTTCATTTCCTTCCAGGCCAATTCGAAGAGTTCTTCCAAGGCACTGGCGAAGAACGGCGTGTTGATCCAGATCCCGATGTCATACGTTGGGTGGACTTCCTTGTCATCCATCAACATGAAGATGAGCTCCTTGCCATCCACGACACAAAAACGAGATTTACTGTCTGTATGACGGACCTCGGCGACCTTGCCCACTACCTTAGCTGCTACTTGAGTTTCCTTCGACATAGGCGCTGCCATACGGATCTTAACACCTCGCTTGGCAATCTTCTCGAAAACCGGCATCAAAGCCTCGACTTTACGCAAAAAGCCATTGGAGGTTGTCATGATGGTAACTGTTTTTTCAGCACCGGAAATGGTAAGCTCCAAGTGATTGTATAGGTTGTGGCGACCCTTTAATGAACCCGTAAGGTCTGTAGGATCGACGAGCTCAACGCCCTGTGTATGCAGGTTGCTCAATTCTCCCAAGACATCTGTGTTCTTAAGGTTCTCCAAGCGCTTTACAGACTCGTCCGCTTCTTCCTTGACGTTCTTCTTCACGCGCTCCACGACTTCCTTGGGCGGAACGGCGAGGTACTTGATGGGCTTGCCAATCTTCATCACGACAAAGCCCTTTTTTTCAAGGGACTCGAGAATGTCATAACTTCGACTGCGAGGTACGTTAGCAATATCTGATAACTCGCCTGCTGTGCTCACTCCTCTCGAGAGAAGAGCGGTCCAGATCTTTACTTCGTACAAGTTCAAATTAAAATACCGACGTAACCGACTTAAAAATTCATCTTTTACAATCATATCCTACACCCCCTAGGAAATGGGGAACATCAAAAACCATTTACCGCATGCAGTATAGTTTTTGAAGTTCACGGTCTGCGACCATGAACAAACCAAAAACGATTTTCCGTAAACGGCATCGCTCTTGGTGTTCACGGTGATTCACCGTGAACAAACATTCACCCCTTTTTAATACCGAAAACGTATAACTACTATAAATATGTTACTCTTTTTCACAATCAGCCAATAACTACAAGCTATCCTTCTTTTTGGATGACATAGAAATATTCATTAGGAAGTTCAATGATTTTACATGACCACTTGTTTTTTTCTACGATGCGCTCCAACCAAGCCCGTTTTGATTGCTTAATTTCCTTCTTACCCCCCAAGCTTCTCGTCGAGAAAGAGACCACTAGATACTTTGCAGGGATTTTTGACAAAAATGTTTCTGAAAAGCCCCACTTGATGGCTTCCAGGCTGTCCAAGGCCTTGAACAAGAAACAGGCGTCACAGGAAAGATATGACAAAAAAGGAGTTTCGTGAAAATTTAATAGGTCAAATGCAAAGGCCTGTCCCGGGGTCTTTGTGCCATCGAAAAAAGACTGAACAAACTGAGCATCTGAGGCGCACAACTCATTTGCGAGGTACTCAGGCTTGCAACCCAGATAAGGATACGAAAACGGATTCAAGCCACTGGCTAAGTCCAATATTTTTTTCGGATTGCCTGTGATGGCAAAGATTTTCTGATACACTTCTTCATAATACGGAAGACGCTCCTTGGTGGATGTGTGCAATGCTAAGATTTTATCATGTGCTTCCACGGAAGGGTCTTCGATTAAGGATTTCAACAAGGCATCACGCTTGCCATCCGACCAAAACACGCCATACACTTCCCTCAACCGGCTGCGGACTTCCTTTGAGACGGCTTCGCATTCCTGACTACGCGCGAACTCGCTCCAAGACTTTGTCTTTGCCAGCTTCGCCTCCACCAAAGGCTGATCCTTCAAGGCTTCTGCCAGTAACCGAGCAATGAACGGAGCGCTTAAGCTACCCAAGCCCTTCTTTTGACCTAGAGCATGCACCCATTCCTGCTCGAAACGCATATCCTCTCTCATTTTAAGATCCATATAAAGTTTCTCCTCTGAAATCACCACTTATAAATGAGAAAAACAATCACATTTAAAAAGACGATACTCCCACTTACCCTTGGTGTGGGGATGCAAGCACACCGATGAACAACCCACCTAAACTCGATTCTAACCCTGTGGAATACAGCTTCCCAGACTTTGGAGGCGAAGGCTTCATTACCGAAGAATACCTTGCAGCCTGCGAACAGGCCCATACCTCTCGCATTCACCGTCAGGAAGCCCAAGAAAAACTTGAACGCACCCGAAAACGACACGCTTTACGAACTGCGGAAGAAATTCGCCAACGAGCTGAATTCGACCTCACCCTTGAAGATGTTCTCGATGCACAAAGCGGAAGGATGAATACTGCCCACCGAGCCAGAGTGCCTAAACCGATTGCTCCAACTTATATTCCCATTCGCCCTCTACCCCCCCTTCGCTTTGAAATTCCAGAACCCCCTTCACCTTACTTGATACCCCCTACCAGACCTGCCCCTGCACGATCCACTTTCAATCGAATC
>CAYOJS010000008.1:12681-19949 GCA_964404345.1 uncultured Methanosarcinales archaeon | reverse complement strand
TAGAAGTAAGTTCAAATTTTTTTGCATCTGGATCTTTCTCAAGTTTTTTTCGTATATTTTGAATGAGTTGGAATCCTTGTTCAGTATTTTTCCCTTCTGTTTCGCGGCTCCCGAATCCTCCGGGCGATTTTTTGTGGAGAGGGATGAGTACTTCATCGATTTCTTTGAAGATTGTATACAAGGTAATCTTGGTGTGATACTGATTTTCATAGAATTTGACAAGGTGGTGGAGGGGTCCGATGTCCAGCAGAATTTTATTGTCATCAATCCGGATCCAGTCCCGTGTGGGGTACCCCCATAAAAGGTCTCCTGTAATAGAAGCAGTAAGTCCTTTAGGAGTCCCCCCATAAGGTCGATGGAACCAATAGTTAGGATTTTTGAAGTATTGTTTGTCATTGCGGCCAATGAAATCAACTAAAGTTTTGCTTTTCTTCCTGGTTAGATACAACCCGTTATCTTTTGTAAAGTAAAATTCAGTCTGTACCGTGCCATCTTCGTTAAGTCCTTGGACGACGAGGGGATCTTCAAGTGCGTCTTGAGAATTCAGCTTAAGTTTTTTGTATCTGACTTCTCCCTGCTTATTAGTAAATACGAGTTCATTGTCTCCGTCGCGTAAATCAAAGTAATCTTCTTCCTTCTTATTAGGGTTACGAAATCGGAGGAGATTGGGTGCGCCAGGAAGGGTTGAGGAATACCATTCACCGTTTACATCATTAGAAATGCCTTTGTATTTGATTCGCCCATCTTCTTTTTGTATAAGAAAGATCCCGTGGAAGGATGAGAGGGTTCCTTTTTGCATTTCAACAAAACCTTCTTCCGAGGGTGGACTGGGGGGATCTAGATAAACTTTGAGCTGGGCAGGGGTAGATTCTTTCATCTTTGTTTCATCATCTGTATATCGGATCTGATAGGTTTGTCCATTATTGATCCATGCAACCCCGTCATCAGATAGGTCTTCATCAAAAGAATGATGGAGTATAATTTGATCTAAATCATGGCTTAGTGTGGCAGCTCCATTGATTTGTAAAGTTTGAAAGCCTAAATTGAGAGAGGAAGCGGGTTGGTATTGTACTTGGACTTCCGGATCAAGTTCGTATCCTTCAGAGGTTTGCTTAAAGATGCGGTGCTGGGGGATCTGCACTCGAATCCGTTCTGAAGTAAGAGTGTCTGGAGTTTCCGTATCTTCAGATTTTGCAAGGTCTGTTTTTCCTTCAATAAGTAGCTCATTATCTTTCCAAGTCAATTGAAATACGTTAAACGGCTCATAGTCAAAAGAGAAGGTTTCTTTCGCAGTCACTAGTTGTCCTTTACCAAAGACCTCTAAGCTTCCATCTGTGTGAATAAATACACTTCCTTGGCTGAGTTGAATCTGATCATTTCGACTGTCTTTTCGCTGAAGGTTCAAGTTGCCATTGCCTAAGGTCAGGTGGACGCCTTGGTCAGTGACAAACAGCGTGAAATCTCCTTCTATTTGTAGCGAGTAGTGACTTTGAAACGGGTCCAAACTCAGTTTTCCAGCCATTACATGAAGGCTGTTTTCGCGGAGTTGAACAACGGAATCGGAAGTGGATGTGGGGAAAGCAGTTTCTTGTGGATAGATCTCAATAGGGTCGAGAGCATTCTCTGTTCTCCCCTCTTGCCGTGTGGATAGGGTAAAAGAAACAGGTGTGTTGAGCAGGTTGCTTTCCAAAGTCATGAGCACCAGAGAATGAGGGTAAGTCTCTTGTTGCTCCAAGCGAAGGGCAGGGCTAATGCTTTCGGGATAGTTCCAAGTGCCAGGACCAAAGGAATACGCATAAATGGGTTCAGCAGGGTGCATCTGTCGGGGGTAGGCAGCAAAGGTTGGGCCAAACACAAATGCACTGCTTTTTGTAGTTTCAGGCTTCTCTAAAAGCGTGATCTTTCCATTGCCTAAGTCAATTTCTTGGGTATGAATAGAAAGCACGTCTTCTTTCTTTTTGACTTGCGTATTTTCTGAAACTGTGAATTGGCTGAACTGGTCAAATACAGCATAGTTTAAGGGTTTCAAATCTTGTCTGGAAAGGGTGAGGTCATACGAAATTTCTTTATTTTGAGGAGGATGGATGGTTCCTTTTTTCAAGTGAGTATAGGTCGGATTATGATGAATGGAGGGGTTTTGGATGGTAAGTTTGGGGAGGTCTTGTTGAGCACTGCCTTTTTCGCGGAATGTGTTGATTTCTTCTTCGATGTTCACAGTACAAAAGGAGGGAGATGGAATGGATGCCCCGAGTTGGGGTGGATTCGTGATTCGCTGCGTTAGGGCTTCATCGTATTGGATCTCTTCGAGGGTGGGGGGTGGCTGATTAGTTAATGTTTGTATAAATGTGTCAATGGCGCCTTTCCAGATGTCATTCAGTGCGCAAGTAGACAATGAGAGGGTTTCGGCAAGGACTGGTCGAGCAAGAAAAAGTAGAAGGATGAAGAGGGCAATAGGGAGCAGGGTTTTTTTCATAGTATACTCGCAAAGCTTAAGCTAAGGAATTGTTGATCAACATCAGGATCCATATCAATGAGAGTATAGACCCGAGCTTCATCTTCTTCAATAATGTTTACTTTCATGTTGCGCCGTTCGGCTTCATCTTCCAGGGCACTTACGTCAATGTAATCAGGGTGTTCAATGTCTTGCTGTACAATCCAACGAGAAAAGTCAAGCATCTGGGCAAAATTAGTCTTAACCTTAACCGGTCCTACCTGAGCAGGAGGGGTAGGTTGGCCGTCAATGCACAAAGGGATGCTCATCTTGGTCTGAATAGCATCATTGGTAATAAGAACTTGGACTCGAACTTTGTCTGGAAGGATCTCAAAATCGGCAATGTCTTTAGGGATCTGCTCGATAAGAGCAGGGAGATCTTTCCGCAGTTTATTGGCAAACATTTGACTGAATTGTTCTAAAGTGGGGATGTTTTCAACGCCCCCCATATTAAAGTAATACACATAGTGATCGGCAGCATAGGTATGCGGAAAGTCGTCAAAACTTATTTCAGGCGGCGGGGTAGGGAGCATATCCCCTACAGGAGTATCACAAGGGGGTTTAGTGGTTTCTTCAGGTTCAGTTTTGTCTGGCTCATAAGAAGGAATGGAAGGTGGCCCTCTGGGAGTTAGGAAAAGCTGAGCAGCAGGATCCAGTAACTTCTTGGTTTTTGAAAGGCCGCTTTTAATCGCACTACTCGCGTGCCGAACAATGAGCTTCTTAGGCGCATCTTCTGTAAGTGCTTGTTTGAGGGAGGTGTCTAGATTGTTTTGTGTGGTCTCCGTACGAACGTAAATATAGATTCCGATCAAGAAAACCAAGAACAATCCTAAGATAACATACAACGTGACCTGCCCCTTCCCCATACAGGAGTCTCTCGATAGGACCATTTATAAAATTTGCCAAACTTTTTAATCAGGATATGCCTACTTAGAGTATAGAAAACAATAAAAACCCTAGAGTACAAAAAACATAGAAAAAGAGGTGAGTATGGTTCTTGAGCACTTGTTCCCGGAAACCTGGTTGGAGCAAAAGGCCCGGTATGGCTTTCTGTTAGGGGTGGGGTATGCTATTCTAGGTTTGATTATAGCACAGTTGCTTTTTCCGGCAGATCCTGCTTTGGTAGCAGTCGCATTTACTTCATTGATGCTTCTCCCTGAGTTGTACAAAATCTTCTCCATTGAGGAACGACAGTTGAGTGCGGAAAAGAAGTTTAATTTGTGGAAGCTCATCAGTGATAATTTTGACTTTATGAGAGTATACTTATTCATATTGTTAGGGATTTTTGTGGTTTATGCAATCGGAGTTATTGTTCTGCCGAACTTGCAGGTAAACTCGTTGTTTAGGGAGCAATTGGCGATGAGGGGCGCTTCAGGAAACGCTTCCTTTGCTTCAGTCTCCGCAGACTTGTTTGAAAGCATTTTTTTCAACAACTTGTGGGTGTTGGTGGCGTGCTTCCTAATCTCGCTGTTGACAGGGGATGGAGCGGTTTTCTTGCTGGTGTGGAACGCCAGTGTGTGGGGGACTATTTTCGGTGTGACAGCTAGAAATGCAGCTTACGCAGCGCATACCAATCCATTTTATTACCTAGGCCTTATCTTGTTGATCGTATTGCCGCACGCCTTTTTGGAGATCTTCTCATATATCCTTGCAGCCATGAGTGGAGGGATCATCTCAAAGGATGTTTTGCTGGAGAAGTTTGAGAGTAAGCGTTTCAATCAAGTGTTTACGTATAATTTTATATTGTTTTTAATTGCCTTGACTGTGCTGGCATTGGGAGCGGGTGTTGAAAGCTGGGTATTGGAGCACGTCAAGACGTATGCGCAGATCATCGCCCAGAGCTACGTCGGGGGATGAGGATTAAGAAAAAAGTTCATAGCAAAATTTATATACCTCTAATCATCAGCAATTAAAAATAGTTATTGGAGTGGAATAATGGAAAAATCCAATTTTGCATTAATCGCTATCGTGACAGTAGTGGCAATCGTTGCCTTAGTGGTTTTGCTGAAGGCGAACAGTCAGACAGCAGTGTCTGCCAATAACGAAAACGTCGCTGGAGAAATGGCAAGAGGTCTGGGTGGAACGAGTACGTGTAATTGTGTCCTAGACAGTGAAGGCCTCTGCACAAGTTGTACAGGTACTTGTACCGGCGGAAAGACCTGTGGTACCCAGTCCTCAAGCTGTGGGTGTAGTTAAGCCCTTCTATATTTTTCTTTTTTCTTTAGCGATTAGAAAGCAGTAAGAAAAGAGGTATTTTTATTCTTTCATTATTTTCGCTACTGCTTTGAGTTGATCGCCTTCTTCTAGTTTCATGATCCGAACGCCTTGTGTATTTCTTCCGATGACAGAGATCGTATTCACAGGCACTCGTATAATAATGCCATTTTTACTGACAAGAATAATCTCATCGGTCTCATCGACCGTATTGATGCTGACCACTTTCCCATTTTTATCCGTACAAAGAATGTTTCTTACTCCACTTCCTCCGCGATGGATTTCTCGGTACTCTTCTACGTCAGTTCGTTTGCCATAGCCCTTCTCAGTAACGGTAAGCAAGGTTTTGTTGGAGGGAGCGTGGACGAGTCCAATAACTTGGTCGCCCACCTTGAGTTTTATGCCTCTTACACCAGTCGCAGTTCTTCCCATAGGGCGGACTCCTTTTTCGTGGAACTTTACCGCCATCCCTTCTCGGGTGGCCATGAGAACTTCTTGGTTTCCATCAGTAAGGATCACATTGATAAGTTTGTCTCCTTCTTCAATGCCGAGCGCGATGATGCCGCCTTTTCGGGGATTGCTATACGCAGCCAGGTTTGTTTTTTTAACGACTCCTTTCTGGGTAGCCATGAAAAGGTGGTGTTGGTCATCAAAGGTCTTAATGGGGATAAGGGCGGTTATTTTTTCACCGCTCAATTCAAGCAGGTTTGCAAGGGCACGTCCTTTGGATTGTCTGCTCGCTTCAGGCACCTGGTGGACTTTGAGCCAGTGTACGTTACCATGGTCTGTGAAAACAAGTAAGTAAGAGTGCGTGTGTGCAATAAAGAGGTGTTCAACGATGTCCTCCTCGCCAACGCCAGCACCGATAACTCCTTTTCCGCCTCGGTTTTGCAGTTTGTAGGTTTCAAGGGGTAATCGTTTGGCATAGCCTGCTTGCGTAATAGTGATCACAACGTCTTCTGGTGCAATCAGGTCTTCTACGTCTAAATCAAGGTCTTCCCCATCAATAATCTGTGTACGTCGCTCGTCTCCATAGGTGTCAATGAGTTCTTGGAGTTCTTGTTTGATGATGTTCAGTATTTGTTGTTCGCTTTCAAGGATGGTTTGTAGTTCTTTTATTTTTTGTAAGAGTTGCTTGTGTTCTTCGCGTATCTTTTTCTGTTCCAATGCTGCGAGGCGTTGGAGTTTCATATCGAGGATGGCACCCGCTTGCAGTTCGGTTAATGAGTAAACCTTAATGAGCTGGGTTTTAGCCTCAAGTGGGCTTGGGCTTTTACGGATGAGTTGAATAACAGGGTCTAAATGATCAAGTGCAACGGTCAATCCTTCCAATAAATGGGCTTTTTCTTGAGTTTGTCGTAAATCATATTCAATTCGCTTACGGACAACTTGTCTTCGAAAGTTGAGATAGTGTTGAAGAAGTTGGCTTACGGGCAGGATCACAGGCTGATTGTCCACAAGCGCAAGCATGATGATGCCGAACGTTACGGAGCAATTGGTGTGGTTGTTGAGTTGGTTTTCAACGATTTTAGGGTCAGCTCCTTTTTTGAGTTCGATGACAATGCGCATGCCTTCTCGGTCGCTTTCATCGCGTATATCAGAAATGCCTTCGATGTGTTTATTGCGAACTTGATCGGCCATTTGTTCCAAGAGGGTGCTTTTATTGACCATGTAGGGGATTTCTTTGATGATTAAGCTGACGCGGTCGTTTTTGGTTTCCGTTTCGGTTTTGCTTTTGACGTGAATCTTTCCTTTTCCAGTCTGGTAGGCTTCAATGATGCCTTGTCTGCCTAAGATCTGCCCTCCTGTGGGAAAGTCAGGTCCTTGGATGTGTTGCATGATCTCAGCAAGACTGGCTTCAGGGTGGTTAATGAGATGAATCAGCCCCAAACAGGTTTCTTTGAGGTTATGGGGGGGAATATTGGTAGCCATGCCCACCGCAATGCCTGAGCTGCCATTGACTAGTAAATTAGGTAGCTTTGCAGGTAACACCAAGGGTTCTTGTAGGCTTCCATCAAAGTTTGGAGCAAAGGTAACGGTTTCTTTGTCTAGGTCTTGGAGCATTTCTTCGGCGATCTTGGCGAGTTTAGCCTCTGTATAACGCATGTGGGCTGCGTTGTCTCCATCCACGGAATTGTGCACGAAAACGCCGGCGGCTAAAAGGAAGTTATGGGTCTTTTCAACAGTAAAATCATAAACATCAGCCATCTCATTTAGGTTCTCAACACGCACAACTTTATGGTTCTGGCAGAGCTGTTCATAAACAATCTGAAGGTCATCTTTAAAGTACTTTTTAAGGCCTCTTTCCCAGGTTGTGAATCCTTTTCCAAACTTTTGTTGCCGGACTTCTTCATATAATTCTCTGGTTAAGGTTCTATATTCAGTTAAAGTTTCGTGGCAGACCTGAATGAATTTTGCTTTACCGGTGCTGTTAGTGACTCTTTTTTTATTAGCAGCAACTATTTTTTCATGAAATAGTTTACGATATTCAGGGTCTTTCCAGAGACGCTTAAGGGTAAGAGAGGCTCGTTTGCTATATTCTTTTCTGAGTTCAGGATGGTTT
>CAYOJS010000008.1:6618-12671 GCA_964404345.1 uncultured Methanosarcinales archaeon | reverse complement strand
TACCTACCTCGCCCCAGTCAAGCAGCATTTCGCTCAGATAGGCGTTGAGCATACCGATCACGGATTTTTTGGTCTTCCCAGTAAAGTCTACGCCCCTGGGCAATCTTCGCTCGGTACTCTTCAGATCTATGCAGTTGAGCAGCATGTTGACTGTGAAGTTTAAGGTGGGCTCCCCAGTGCATCCGAAGGACATTAAAAGGGTTATTGTTACGTTTGTTGAAGTCTGTGTGATGCCTTACACGCCCTGCAGATCGAGCATATGCTTTATGCTTAGGGTTCCAGAGGTCAGCAAGCTGATGACAAGGCTCCCATTTTTTTAGAAAGGGTTGATAAATTAACTCGTATCCGCCGGCTTGGGGGTTTTCTTCTTTCTGAGAGAGTCTGAAATATCCAGGCATAAGGGAAGTGCCTGAAGCGAGCTCAACAGCAGGGCGATAGGCACCATCTAGCAGCATGAAACGATGATCTGGGGTGCATTTTATCTCTTCTCCGTTGTCTAAAGTCACTTTTACCAAAGGTGCATTTCTCCTCGTAAGGCGGGGATTTCTAATTTCAGCAATGCAGATCTCGTTTTTCTCATTAATTGTAAAAGTGAAATTTCTTTTTCCGATGCGATGTTCTTCTACAAGCTCTTCAAAGCTCAGCTCACGACCATCTACAAGTCTGACGTGGGTGTCTTTGGTAAAGCATCCAAAATTGCCCTGCCCTTTAACAAGAGGGTATCGTAGAGAGAAGGATTGAGCCATGCGAACTAAAGTATCGTATACAGCAATATCCCCGTGGGGATGGTATTTACCAAGGCAATCTCCTACGATACGTGCGGATTTCTTAGTGGTGCTCGCAGGTCTCAGGCCCAGTTCGTGCATCGTAAACAAGACTCTGCGATGAGCAGGTTTTAGGCCATCCCGAACATCAGGCAAAGCTCTGCCAACAATGACACTCATAGCATAGTCTAAGTAAGAAGCTTTCATCTCATCTTCGATGACTTGGGCGATGATTTTTTCAGGGGTGGTCATAAAAGCCTCAAAAATGGGTAACCGTTACAGATAAGTACCTTCACATGCTATATAAGTCTTATGATTTGAGTTGTGTTTATAGGCCCTGAAACGCTAGAATACGTGTGTTTAAGGGTTTAGAAGGGTTCCGATGGAACAAAGGTTTTTATAGTCTTAAAAAACAGGTTGAGGATGCTACCCAAGAAGAAAAAGAAGCACAACATGGCATTGGTGGTGGGGTGTTTATGTTTGGTTATAGGGGTGGCTTTGGTCGGAGCAAATTTAGCAGTGAGTACATTGAATCGAGTGGACCTAATAGAAGGGATTGTCTTAATCTTAATAGGGGGATATTTAGTGGGGAGCGTTATTTGGTCTTCTTAATTTTATTTGCGAATGTCTCTTCCTACAACGCGGCTCTTGTCGAGGGTAGAATGGATTTTGAAGTATCGCCCGCAGTAAACACAGCGTTTGATGGCTTTGGTGATGTCGATGCGCGGATCGCATCGCATGGTTTTCCTGCATTTGGGACAACGAACAACCAAGGCCATAATGAAAAAACTCTGTGTAAATTTATATAGTTTACGCAAAGAGAGGGGTAACGGGTTGAATTGGAACACGAAGAATCCCTCTGATTTGTTTCGTTCGGAAAAGTTTAAAAAGAAGAAGAAGAAGAAAGGAGGATGACATCTTTTTCTTTTGAACGGGCTGGAAAGGTGATTGTTTCAAACGCTCGGGTCGCAGGGGAATGTCCGGGTTGTAAAAAAACAATACAGTTACAGCTAAACTCTGATAGGCCTATAATGGGGGACACAGTCACACATCCGGATCAGCGCCAAAGGTGCAGCAACTGCAATGAAATCCTGAAAGGAACGTTGACAGTCATGTTGGGGTTTGATGTTCAAAAAGAGTGAGTTTCTCGCAAGTATGTCCTAGCTTAAGAATAATTTTGATTAAGGTTTTAGCGTAGGGGCGTCACAGCAATATGATCGATGTCTTTAACAACCACTTCCATTTCATTTCCGACAAGACCATATTTGGAGAAATCCGCGATAATGTAACTAGCGCCAAGGGTTTCTATATTTTCGTATCCGGCAATGAGTAAGGAAAATTTATCGCCGGTCTGGACGAGTTTGAGAATCGCTTTCTCTTTTTCAAAGCCAACCGAGCAGTCTTTGGGTTTACCAAGCAACTCAGCGGCAATTCGATTGGCACAGGGGCCTCCAACAACAATCATGTTCTCAGATCCGAGTCGGGGAGCATCCGTATCCAAAACACTGAATCCAATGGGGATTGGATTGACTTTTTTAGTGGTGAGGCTGCTCGCTTGTAAGAATTTCTTTTTTTGCCCTCCTGTAATTAAGACTTGGCCTCCTCGTTGTGTGGCAGGGTAGTCAATAATGATTTCTCGAGCAGCTACATCATTACCGGGGGTGTATTGATCAACAATGGCCCCATAATCCGTGGCGGCCAGGGAGTGGTCTCTCAAATCGCTACCTCGATAGAGTTTGAATCGTCTAAAGTCATTGGTGGGCAAAAGGTTATAATTAACCCCGTTGCGGAAGTACGTTGGCGGAGCCATATCAATTTCGCTAAGGCCTGATTTGGATGTGATGTTGACTTCTAAGTTGTCTCCTCCGCGAAGGCTGCCGGAGTTTATGATGCTGCTATCGGTAGTGAGATTAATGATAAAGCTTCCACCCGTAACATTGGTTTGGTTAACCCATCCAGGATAGCTATAATTGCCGGAAATATCAATCACCCCTCTTCCATAGGTAGTTATGTGCACTTTATCTCCGTCAATGTTTCCGTCTGCATCTAAATCCATGGCGATAGGGTTTTGAATGGAGGTGTTGCTGTAGTTAGCAATGAAGAATGTGTGTTTGACTCCTCCCACAATTAAGTCTCCAGTTCCAAGAACAAGACTGTCTGCGAGGGCATTATCACTATACGACGCGGTAATGCCGCCTTGACTAAGGTCAGTAAATAAGACGCGTTTGTTAACTGGGTCAATATTGTCATAACTAAAGGCTCTAGTGACTCCATTGGTATCTAAGCCAGTGGGTTTTTGGTTGCTGACAAGGAAGTAATCTTTTCGGTTGATGGGAAACTGAGAAATATCAAAAAGGGTGCAGCCGCTGCAGGCTGCGGTGTAGATGGACGTCCAATTGAGGGGTTCTGCAAAGAGGAGTTTCTGGGTGCCTCCTCTTCCAAAGCGCATACCCACGGAAGGGTCTACTTCAGCAAGAGGCACATTGTATTGAATGTTCTCGATGTTGGTGAAGACCAAGTGGTACTCATTATCTCCTTGGGGGGTAATTTTGATGGGTTGTGATTTAATAGGGTACATGCCGTTGTATTTGATATCCCAATTCATGTTGAGCATACCTTGGGGCCTGTCAAGGAATTCTCGAATGCCGTGGCCGGGGGGAACGTAAATGTTGGTGGAGCCTCGAATGGCTTTAGGGATGAATCGGTATTGAATGCTGTCGATCTTAAAACCCTGGCCGTCTTGAATGGCTGCATTGGGTTGGGCTTCAAGTAAACCTCCCAGAATGCGAACCCATCCTCCGTCAATTCGTTCAGAACCCGCCCGGACATTTTGTGTGAACGTATCATCTTGGGCGTTAGTGTCTCGAAGTTGAATTTTGTTGACGCCAAGGAAGAAGATAACCAATCCTCCTGTGCCTTTGACTAAGACGTCTTGCACTCCAATTTGAATACCTTGGCTAAGTACGTCCGTGTCTCCCGGAGCAAGTTGTTGGGTGAGTTCTCCGTTGATGCTAAACTTGACCGTTGGCAAGTCCCCACTTTTTGGATCAGCAATAAACAAGGCCGTGATTTCGTAGTCCACTCCGTCGATCGTGTAGACTTTGGTGTCTCCTTGTTCGATTTGATCGACAACGTCTCCTCCCATAAAGCTCAGGGTCACATCGGTAGCGTTGGTGGTTCCTTGAACCGTTGTGTCAACAAGGGAGAAATCCATGCCAAAAATATTGAAAATCTTTTGTTCAACACTTTTAAGGACGAGTTTTCCTCGGCGACTCTTGATGCTGCTGCGCAGACCGTCTTGGAATTCAAGTTCGTATTCAAAGAGGGCGTTTTGGGTGAGGTTGGCAAAGTTTCCAGTAAGTTGAAGTTCCGGCACGAAAAGATAGTCTCCTACTCGTTCATTGGGATTATCATTAGGACCGTAGTAGAGGGTCCAGTTGCTTAGGCTGTTTCCATTGGCGCCGCTTCCGAAGCGCAGGAGTTGGTTATACTGGGTATTTCCCTGGTCACTGTTGATCGTGCCGCTTTTGAGGCTGTCCAGCGCATCGCCAGTGATTTGCCCGCTTGCCCATGCGTCACGGATGCCTTCTCGGAATTCGAAAAGGTTGCTGCCGCTGGTGAGTTCATACGCATCTCCTTGGGGTACATCTTGGGGTAGAGGAATCGGGATTTCTTCTATGGCTTGGCCTTGAAGGCTGGCGGCAATGTCCACAGCGCCAATCACATCAGAAGCAGCTGCATTTTTCCCGACAACAATCTTAGCGTCAAATTGTCCTTGGTTGATGAAGGGATAGGGATAATCGGCAAGAGTAACAGGGTGAGTGGGAGCAGTCTGGGCGAGAAGAGAGGTTGAAGCCACGAGGAGACTGGTGCCTAGGGCCAGTACTTTTTTGATGAATCGGCGGGGTTTCATAGGGTACTCCCTGCATCGCCAGCACACCCAGAACAAATCAGGGGATGGGAGGGTCTTAGAGTATTTAAACTTTGGTCTAAAAGGCCAAAGTTCAGAACAGGAGTTCTGTAACTTTGGCTATAGGACCGATAAGCGAAAGGCATGGGGATTCCATTCGGATGGAGGTTTATAAATCTTTTGCAGGTTTTAGAGGAGAATTTGAACGAGAAGCCGTTTTCTTCTTGGGTTTATTCATCTTCTGAATCTGGTATCTTCGCTTCGCATATTGGGTGGGATTCTTGATCTTAGCACACAAGTTATCGGGCTTGCAGACACCGATCTCTACATAGTAGGCTTTGTTGGCACAGTTCGGTGGCAAGACTTTTTGTTTTCGTCCTAGGTGGTAGCGCAAGTGTCCTTGGATGTCCACTTCTTTGAGGGGTTCTCTGTTTTTAGGGTTCCATTGACGAATAAGAGTTTCAATCTGCTCTGGGCTCCAGCCGCAGCTGGATAGGAAGTTAGTTAAGATGAACAGGCTTCGTTTGCGGCCATCTTCAAGTCCCTTAAGAATAAGTTGAATGCAGGGGGGGAAGTGTTCAATGGGAATAGTCTCTGTAAAAGCAACTGCATCGTCATAATATTTTTTCTTTATTTCTTCAACATAGACCTCGGGTTTATGGTCGTACGCTCTAATTAATAGTTGCTCTGCATCTTCTGACGGAACATTTCTATCGAGAAACTTATGTTTTATTTGTACAAGTTCTGGGCGAGCTTCTTCTTTCTCAAATGAGAGTACATGATCTGGATCGATCGGTACTGATACTAACCAGCTCTTTTCATGAAGCGAATAAGGCATTCTATATAAGTGCCTGGAAGAGATGAGAAGGGTATCTAATTGCAGAATTGGTGATGGATCAAATTGTATATAAAAATCTATCAAACCGCAGCGTTTGCAAAATGCACCTTTCGGACGGTTTACCACCCACCTCATAAATACATTGCATTTTTGACATCGTTTATCACTCCGATATTCTGAACTCGCCTTCATAATTTCGCTTTTTTTGCATATCGGACAGATATATTCAAAGATCTCCTCATCATTATAGACTGCAATGGGAGAGTTACATTTGGCGCACATTTTTCTCGTCAGTTCCTCTACAGTCTTCCCTGTTAGATTTATAACCTCACTTAAAGATCGACTCTTGAGTATAAGATTGGAAAGCTCATATTTTGTTTCTGGACCATTAATGTATTCTATGAGGTACTGTGCAATTTTCTTAGGAGCCTCGGGAAACAAGTCTTTCACAGCCTTTTCATGAATAGAGGTGGGGAATGACTCATAAGGTACACCAATATGAAATCCTTTATTACCTGAGAATTTCACACTTACACTACTT
>CAYOJS010000008.1:281-6608 GCA_964404345.1 uncultured Methanosarcinales archaeon | reverse complement strand
TAATTCATTCAAATAAACATTAGCAAAAAATTGTGAGGTTAAATTGCCAAGAGGCATTCCTCTACCTCTTTCTTTTCCTTCAAAATTATCAAGAATCTTTATTATAAGCGATATAATTTGCTCGTCAATAATCTTTCTTCTAAGAGCTTTTATTAAGAGATCTGTAATCATCTTGGAGTATTCCCAGATAGGACAGTCAATGTCTAAAATCAAGTCCCATCCGATGCGCATCGTGTCGAGTTCTTCCTTGCGTAAGGTAGTGGTTACTTGGATGGGGTTCTGCCAGAGTTCTTCACTGCAATGAAAGCTCGTGGCTTTTTCTTTGGCGTATTCCATGACATCAGTCGGGTAGCGGAGGATTTGAGGTCTTTGGCCGAAGTAAGTGTCGAATTTGACGGCAATTTCTTTGTTAGCCGCTTGATCCACAATGGCTTGTTGGATATCGAGACGCTTGTAAAAAGAGAGGGTTTTGGCTAAGTACATAAGCGGAAGAAGCGAGGCGGATTATATAAAGGGTATCCTCTCTTTGCTTTTGACGCCGTAAAGGAACAGGTATTTCCAAAAGGCTCCTCTATAGATCTCAACTTGGACAGAGAATCCAGCTTGGGTGAAGAGTTCTTTGAGTTGCTCATGATTGCTGATCCAGGCAGGGTTTGGGAGAACATAGAAAAAGTCAATGTATTCGACGAAGCAAATCTTACCTCCTTCGGGAACGACGCGACTGAGGTCTTTAAGAAATCGGGCTGGATCTTGAAAGTAGCTAAGGTTGCCAACAGAGAATACCATATCTACTTTTTTGATGGAAGGGTGTACGCGAGCAATAAGGTGGGGATCGTGAATGGCAGTGACGTGTTGGTGTCCGTGTTTTTTCATGCGCCTTTCAAGGAGTTTGATGTTGCGCTCTCCGAGATCCAGCGCGTATATCTTCCCGTTGGGTCCGACTTGTTCAGCGAGGTGCTTCGTTAACGTTCCAACCCCTGCACCAAGTTCAAGAACGGTTTTTCCTTCATAGTTGGGAAAGAAGGCAAGTATTTTTTTGCGAACATGGACGGGTAAGAGGAATCGCTCTAGCCATAAGTTGAGGAAAGCAAAGGAATTGATCATGCGAACAAGAAAATCAGGGTTGTAGAAAAGAGCGAGTAAAATAAAGATAGGTATACCAAAAAAAATAAAGGTGAGGATCAGGCGAAATTGAGACCAAGCAGCAGGTTCTTGGACGAGCCAAGAAACAAGGATGCCTAAGTACATCATTGAAACAATGATGGGACCGCTTTTTCCAAAGGGTACGCGAAAGGGTCGGGGGTGGTCGGGTTTTCGAAAGCGAAAGAGGGGGATGGTCAACAAAATGGAGATGTACATGAGTAAGGCGAGGGGTATAAGGAGGGCTAAAAGGGTGCGGTATCTTCCAAACGTGCCAAGGAGGGCTAAAAGGGTGATGATGGTTTGAAAGAGGATGGCTTTGTACGGAGTACCATATTTAGGGTGGAGGTGTCCAAATTGTTCGATGAACAGTTTATCTTTAGACATGGCCCTGAGAAGTCTGGGGGAGGATATGACGGCGCCAGAGGCGGCGCCGATAAGGGTGAGGAAGATGCCAAAGTTGACGAGTTTGGTTCCGACCGCCCCATACATGATTTCAGCGAGAGTCAGTAAAGAGGCAGGGGTGGAGAGGAGCTGTTGCCAGGGGATAATGCCTAAAGTAACAAAGACTAAAGCAGTGGTGAGTGTAACGGCTAAAATAGAGGCGATCACGAGGGATCTGGGAATGGTTTTTTGTGGGTCTTTGGTCTCTTCGGCAAGAAACGATGCTGCTTCCCAACCGAAGAAGGTTTCTAGGATAAAGAAGAGCGTAAGGAAAATATCTTTATAGGGGTGAGTGAAAAAAGGAGTATAATTTTGAAGGTGAACATAGAAGAATCCGGGAATAATAAGGCTTAATAACGTAGTAAAGGTGATAATGGCAAAGAGGATGAGCAAGAAGTTACTGGCTTCAACCCCATAATAGGTGATAAGGTTAAAGAGCAGAATAATGCCGATGGCGATGAATACCTTGAGAAGATTTTTTTCTGGGTTGGGGATTAAATAGTCGACAGCGGCAATGATAATAACTGCTGTACCAAGGTTGGCTACCAGCCAACTTACCCATCCGATTAAAAAGCTAGGGAAGAACCCATAGGCTTGTTTGGCATATTCGTAAATGCCGCCGCTTTGGGGGAACATGGCAACGAGTTCTCCGAAACAGGCTCCTACGTATACAGTGATAATGGCGAGGAGGATCCAAGCGATAAGGCTGGCATTGCCTGAGTAGCTAGCCGCAACCTGGGCGCCAAAGAAGGTGCCCGTTCCCATCAAAGCAGTAAGAGTGAGTGCAATAATTCCCCAGTATCCAGTCTTTTTTTTCAGCTCTTCGGGCATTTAGTATCTGTGCAGGGTGAGGCTTAAAAAGATTGCGATGGTATAGTCGGGGATGCAAATATTCGAACTTTTTAGTTTGCATCCCTGCATATTTTAGGTAAGGCTAACCAATATTCGATTATTTAGTGCCTTACCTATAAATCACATAATCTTTGACGTGCTTAACCATAAATAGAGGTCTAACGAAAATGGGTGGTGCGTTGTTTAAGGTTTTCGCCACAGATAGAGCAATAAGACTCTCCAGTTTCACAGGGGTACGCACAAGAGTAGCATTTTTTTCCCATTTCTAAGAAGGTTAAATCAAGCATGATTTTTTAGAGTCAGGGGGATTTATATTCTTTATGTCTATACAACCTATACAATAAAATGTCGGGTGATTCTGGGTGTGGAATGCTGAACGCTAAATGGAAGGTTTGAAAGGGGGAAGAGCAGGAAGGTTGAGCGCGTTTCGCACATCTGGGCGGATGAGGAGTTTCTGTAAATCTACATCCGTGATGTTCTTGGTCCACATCGTCTTTTTTTGGAGAGGGTCATAGATGGTTTCGTGTTGGACGCGAACTTGCTTTACTTCTTCAAGGGGAATCTTTTGGTAAGGGTAGCGAATATGTCGTATGACTAGTCTGAAAACGTCATTTTGGGCCTCGATCGCGGCACGGGAGATATAGGGAGAGGGGCGAAATTGGGTGGGTTGAGTATGTAGAAGTAAATAGGGTTGGGGGGTAACTTTTTTTTCAGAAAGGCTTTGTTGGGAATGGATGTAATATTCTTTGAGGGTCATCGCAGAGGTGACGGGCAATAAGAGTAACAAGAGTAAGAGGATGCGCATCTTATTTTCGAGAAGCTGTTTTTTATATAGTTACTGGATAAAGTCGGGAGTTAGGGGAATATTTTTAAAGTTTCGACCTTTCACAAACGACATGTTCTCAAATCAGCTTAAAACCGTTCTTCTGTTAGGAGTCCTGACTGCTTTGTGTCTGTGGGTAGGAAGCTTTTGGGGTTCGTCTGGGCTTACAGTAGCGCTCTTGTTTGTATTGCTTATGAATGGCATCTCCTATTTCTGGGCGGATAAGATTGTATTGATGTTATACCAAGCAAAACCCTTAACCTCCCAGCAACATCCTTGGCTGCATGAGTTGGTGAAAGACTTGTGTAGAAAGGCAGCTCTTCCTTTGCCTAAGTTATATCTAATTCCTTCAGAGCAGCCAAACGCCTTCGCTACAGGGAGGGATCCAAAGCATGCAGTCGTGGCCTGCACAGAAGGCATTTTGAAGTTATTGTCTCGAGAAGAATTAAAGGGAGTTTTGGGGCACGAGTTAAGCCACATAAAGAACAGGGACATCTTAGTTTGTACAATTGCCGCTACCATTGCAGGGGTCATTTCCTATATCGGAGCGATGGTGCGTTGGGGTGGAATGCTGGGGGGTAATAGGGAAGATAAAGGGGGAGGTTTGTTAGAGCTGATTGTATTGGGGATTCTAACTCCACTTTTAGCAGTTCTTTTGCAACTGGCTATTTCTCGAAGCCGTGAATACCTGGCCGATGAATCGGGCGCCAGGTTGTTAAGGGATGGAAAGCCTTTGGCGAGTGCCTTGCAAAAACTAGAGTCCGGCACGCGTCAGATTCCGATGCGATTAGGCAATCAGGCTTCTTCAGCGTTGTTCATTGCAAATCCTTTTTCAGGCAGAGAAGTCTTAGGTTGGCTTTCAACACATCCTCCGATTTCAGAGCGCGTTAAAAGGTTAAAGCGGTTGAGATTCTAGGGTTCTTCATCGTCTAAAAACCAGATATACAGTCCGACGAGTCGAAAGAAGAGCAGGGCGACTGCAAATACAAGGATGGAAAGGCCAATGTCAATCTCGAGCGAATAAATATCCATCTCAGTGAGGAGAAGAAAAAAGGCAAAGGCGATGATAAAGGAGAAAAAGGGGTGGGATTTCATCTCTTTATAGGAAGAGAGGTTAGATATATGCTTTTCGTCCCAGGACTATAATGACGGAGTTTTTGCGAAAATTTTATAAAGATCACAAGGACAAAAGAGAGATATGGAAGGAAAGAATCTTACATTTATAGGATTAGCAGCATCGGCAATTGCGATTCTTCCCATATTTCCAGCCCAATACATCATCATTGACGAGCTTCTGGCCATTGTCGCTTTGATCTTAGGGATCATGGCAAGAAAAAAAGGGGACCGACATGGTGGGCTTATTATCTTGATCATTGCCGCTTCGTTGATTATTGAGACACTCTTAAAAGACTACTTATTAAGCATCCTCACTCCTCTTATGTAAAGAGGTTTCTGAGTCACTATGATCCTAGCCTATATGTTAATTTCAACTCGACAGGGAAAGCTCAAGTTAGTGAGTTCAACCTTGCGTACCTTGAAACCAATTAGAGATATACACGAAGTATATGGTCGTTTTGATATCATAGCAAGAGTAGAGTTTGGGGATTACTCCAAGTTAAAAGAGTTCATTCAGAATAAGATTCAGATTGTAGAGGGTATTGCAAAAACAGAAACCTTGTTGGTGAATGACTTAGATGACGGGGCTTTGCAGGATGTTCACGCAGAAGAATAACTAAGGCCCATACTTTTTATCGAGTATCTCTTTGATTTTCTTGGCTTTGCCTGGTCCGAGGAGGGGAACGTCTTGGAGTTCTTTTTCAGTGGCTGTGAAAACCTTTCGTACAGTCTCAAAATGTTGGAGGAGAGGTTTGGCTACTTGGGAGCCGATACCGGGTAGTGCGGAGACAATGTATTCTTGAAGTTCTTTGTCAGACAAAGGCTTGCTAATATGTGGATTAAAAATAGAGGGTTGTTTTTCTTGCTCGCGTTTGGCGATGATAGCAAAAAGAGCAGCAGTTTCCTTATGGTTCTTAGTTTGAAGAATGGGTATTTTATAGTTAACCGTAATCGTAGCCAACATCCCCCTTAGCGCGTTGGGGTGGATATTGCGTTGACTGTACAGGTCTTCGGTGCCTTGAATGACGAGCAGGGGGCGTTCATACTTAGAGAGTTCTTTGAGTTGATCTAAGAGTCTTCCATCAATAATGCTGTTGACAAAGTCCGCAACTTCTTTGAATTCGACTGCTACGCGCTCACTGAGTAAGTAATCTGCCACGTTCAATTTTTCAAGTTTGAGGTGAATGCCTAAGTCGATTAATTCTTTGAGTAGTGCAGAGTCTTTTTCGCGGTGATCCGCATAGATCTGAATGTCTTGTTCTTCTGAAATGAATCGTTGAAGGGTTTTTTCTTTTGGGGTTGGTTTTTGGAATTGGTGTTTAAAGTCTTGCAAAACCCTATGCATTCTTTTTTCTTTGTGGTGGGCTGTCCAATGGTAACTCTCATCACGGGTTTCTTTCGTGGTCAATAAAATGACCCTTCCTTTTTCTCCTCTTGCCGTGCGTCCCCGCCGTTGGATGCTTCGAATGGCGGAAGGGATAGATTCGTAAAAAATGACCAGATCCACAACGGGAATGTCCAACCCTTCTTCTCCTACAGAGGTGCTAATGAGGACATTGAACTCTCCATTTCGGAATCGATCGATGACTTGTTTTTGTTCCTTTTGGCTTAAGCCGCTTTCTTTTTTCTTGGCTTGCCCGACAAAAATCTCGCTGTTCAAGCCGAGCGCGTCAAATTCTTTTTTCATGTGTTGGATTTGGTCGCGGTATTGGTTGAACACGATGATCTTAGCAGAAGGACTTTTCTCAACCTCATCCTGCAATATCTTTTTAAGAGCTGTTAGCTTGGGGTGTTCTTGGTTTTCATGGAGGGCTTTTTCCATTTGAAGAAAGGCCGTTTTGAAGTGTAGGTCTTGAACAAGGTTTTGGACGGCTTTGCTTTTGCCGGCTTGTGCTTGGGTTTGGATTTGGGTTAGGTATTGTTGTAAGGGTTCCAAGCCTTGGGTTTCTAAG
>CAYOJS010000008.1:0-271 GCA_964404345.1 uncultured Methanosarcinales archaeon | reverse complement strand
TCTTGATGGCTTCTGCCGCAATGGAGAGGCTTTTGAAGAGTTCAGGGCCTTTATGTCCTTGTGCGATTTGTCCTTGGAGTTGGCCTTGTAGGGCAAGGAGTTGGGTTTGGGTGTAATATTGGATGTTGGTAAGGGGGGTATATTGTTTGAGGGTTTGAAGTTTGGCGTGGTAGCAATCTTTAAGGGTTTTCTGAATCTGTTTCATAGAGGGGGGAAGTTGAACATGGATTCGTTGAATGTCCAATTCTTGAATGTATGGTTTGACGTCGGG
>CAYOJS010000007.1:18865-19994 GCA_964404345.1 uncultured Methanosarcinales archaeon | reverse complement strand
ACGATACCCTAAAAACAGAAAAGTAGGATTCACCAAGATGATCCCCTTTAAAGATTGGTGGCGCATCAGCCGCCCCTTGATCTTCTTAGCATTACGAATCAAGAAGTAGTCCAAGACGAACTTGTTTAGAAAGCCATAAAAAGAGAAACCCTTTTCAGTCAAATATGCGCCAGTCGCCAAGCGGCTAAGGCAAGAGGCTGCAACCCTCTTATTCCCCGGTTCAAGTCCGGGCTGGCGCTTTTTTTGTTTGATTGACCTTTACTGTTGCGTTCATTTTTTGGTTTTCCAACTGCCGAATCACTTCTTTTAAAGATCGAGCGATGTAATCTCCTCCCTTCACATTATAGTGACCTCCACCTTGATGTATATCTAAATATATGTAGTCTAGATCTCTGTACGCTACGTTTCTCATAAAAACACTGAATAGGTCTATATAAGTAACATTTAAGTCCTTCAAGACGTTATTAAAATACATGATTTCATTTGTTCTGAAGGGGAAATTTTTATAATCTGGCGAAATGACAAAGATGGGGGTTGCATTGTGACCCTTTATTGTTCTTTTAATCTCTTTGATCAAAGCCGGAATCACCCTTTCCTGCTCATCTTCATTCAAAACATCTGGCCTACACATGATATCTCTTAACCATGTAATTGAAGGAATGCGATCCTGCAAAAATGTCAACAACCAACCTGAAGACCACAGGTTAAAACATGAATTCTTAGAAATGGGCGTGTTGGTCAAGACCAATTGACTGTCTTTCCAATGAAACAAAGGCTTGCTTTTACCACTCATCTCGTTGCGGACTGTGCCGCTCAGATCATTGCCAGCTGTAATAAACACAATGACGTATTTCGGATTTGTAAGGTTGATGTATCTTTTCAACGATAGGTAATATTGGTCGATCGAATACCCGGAAACACCCAAGTTCAAGACTTGGTACTCAAGCATGTGGCGACCTAAGAAATAAGGGACGGTAGCATCATCCCCTAATCCATACCCCCACACAACTGAGTCTCCCACCACTAAAACGTGTTTTCTGCTACTGTTGATTTCTGAAGAGCGTAAGCCCACGCTGTTTGAGCTCATCGTGTAGGGATATATGTTTTTACTTCCATTGGGCTGAATGTT
>CAYOJS010000007.1:15044-18821 GCA_964404345.1 uncultured Methanosarcinales archaeon | reverse complement strand
CCTCCCAATGATACGCCCGCCACTCTGGTCGGTAGAATAAGGCAAATAGCGCGAGCGCCAATAGGCATACAAAGATCGAAATGCCTAACATGGCCAGCTCTTTCTTTCTCTTCTCAAACCATTTTTGGTTTAACCAAGCAAGGAAAACTGCAGTACTGATGAAGGCTGCCCAGAAACTGATCCAAAAGGAGACTATCAACAAAACAAGCAATATGGCCTTCCCTATTTGCATCTCGCTAGGGATTGTGTCGTCTATAAAAAGATATTGGTTTCACTTTTTCTTTCTAACCGCAGCCTTCTTTTCTATATCTTGCTCGTATCGCTTGATCATTTCTTTTAAAACCTTTGCAACCAACTCACTTCCATTCTTGCTATAATGCCCCCCACCTCCCTGAACATCTGAGAATACGTAATCCAGGTCATGATAAGCCACGTTTTTCATGAATAAGCCATATAGATCAATGTATGAAACGTTGGATTGCTTCAGTATATCATCAAAATAAGCAAGGTCACTCCGCGGCACCGGGAAGTCTTTATATTCAGGAGACAAAATAAAAAATGCTGTTGCATTATGTTCTTTAACAAGCTTGTTTATCTCTAAAAATAATTGTTTGATCACTCTCTTTCCTTCTGTCTCATCCAACACTTTGGTAGGACATAGGATTCCAATTAAGTTATTAAATGCCGGGAACGCCGCTTCTAGTTTGGTTAATAGAAAGCTTGAACTCCAAAGGTTTGCACACGAGTTTCTGGAAATGGGTGTATTGGTTAAAACCAGTTGGTTGTCCTTCCAACGGTATAAAGGCTTGCTCTTTCCGTTTCCACTGTTCGAGATCGTTCCTCCCTTGTCATTCCCCGAATAGACCATGATAAAGACGTATTTTGGATGCGTCTGATTGATGGTTCTCTTTAAGAACAAGTAGTACTGGTCGATGCTATACCCCATGACCCCTAGGTTGAGCATTTGGTATTCAGGCACCAACTCATTTAAGTAATGAGAAATGGTCGCGTTATCCTGTAATCCGAACCCCCAAGCAACGGAATCACCCACCAACAAAATGTGCGATTTGTTATGCTCTACCTCTGACGAGCGGAAACCCAGACTGTTGAGACTTGCTGTTACATACACTAGCTCTTTCTTTCCACTGGTGTCGATGGTTAAACTTCTAGATACCATTCCAATATGGTTCGGGATTGGAGCCCAACCCAGTTCTGAGTCAAACTGCGTGTTTACCTCTGCCCAATTCGAACCCGTCCAAGAAGTCCGATAAAATAAAGCGAATAACCCCAATAAGATGAAGCAGACCGTTGTTGCGATTGCCAACACGATGAACTCTTGTTTTCTCTTAGCCAACCACTTTGGGTTCATCCAGGCTAGACATACCCCCAATGTCAATAAAGCAGAAAAAGGGGCCAGTATCAAGGCTATTAAGAAAAAAACCCTAAAATTATTTTCAACGACAACTGCCGCATCCTGCTACGAATGGCTCTTGCTTTAAAAACCCTCTGATCTCCATAAGCTTTTTAACGCTTCTTGCTTCTCTTATCGCATGACTAAGAAACTCCTCATCAAACTCCCCCGAACCACGTATGTAGCTGAAGTAGACCGGGAAATTACGCTCTCTGAATTTGAAAAATACCTAGTCGATCCTGAGAAAGACTTTCACTCTAAATATGGGATTATTGCGAAGAAAGAGCTTGCGAAGAAAGCTGGCAGTGTGCTGAAAGCTGGTAAAGAAGAGTTTTACTTACTGGAACCTGCTTTTTTGGACCTGTACAAAACCCTGAAGCGAAGCGCTCAAATCATCGGCTTGAAAGACATTGGAACCATTATTAGTCATACCGGAATTCATCGCAATTCGGTTGTGATGGATGCGGGCAGTGGAAGCGGAGCCTTTGCGTGCTTTACTGCGGCGATTGCCAAACAGGTTGTTTCGTATGATGTCGATTTGGAACGGACGACGCTCGCGCAGAAAAATGCGTGCGACCTTGGCTTGCCAAACGTGGAATTCAAACAAGGCGATGTGTATAAGGCTGAGACGGTTAACGAAAAAGACATCGATGTATTCTTATTGGATGTGCCTGAGCCCTGGCAGGCCTTGAAAACAGCGGAGAAGGTGTTGAAAGTGGGCGGATTTCTTGTTGCGTATACACCGCAGATTCATCAAGCGCAGAAAGCAGTAGTGGCTTTGCCCAAAAACATGCTGCATGAACGTACGATTGAAGTCATGGAACGCGAGTGGCTCGTGGATGAAATGCGGCTCAGGCCGAATTCCGGCGAGATGATGCACACGGCGTTCCTGACGTTTGTGAGGAAGCTGAGTTAGGTAGGGAAGAATTATAGACGTTCTGTTTAGAATTTATTTATAAGCCAATTACTAGGGTTTGAACATAACCAATCATAGGCACGCATAACTGGAAAACCCCCTAGAGTATCTTGTTGGTTGAAAGTGACAATAATCCCTGTCCTTTCTTTGCGATGAAGCTTCTGGACAGCCTCCTTCAGTCCCTCTAATTCTCTCTTTTTGTTCTCTTCATTTAATTTATAACAAACTTGAATGGCTAGCCACTTGTCAAAAATGAAATCACATTCTTTTTCGCCTCTATAGTAATATATTTCTTTTGCCCACCGCCGTAAGTGAAGAAATACAAGATTCTCTAATATTCTCCCAGCATCCGAGGAGAAAGCAATAGAATTAGCATTAGATAGGCCCGTATCAATTCCGTATATTTTTTTGTTATTAATTATCTGCTTTTTTAAGCTGTATCCAAAACTGGGTACGGTGAATAGAAGATAACTATCCTCTAAAAAATTTATGTATGATATCATGGTATGGACTGAGCCAAGGTTAAAGTATTTGGCGAGTTTGTTGTATGAGAAATTTTTTCCGGCGTTTGTAAGCAAGTAGATAACCATTTCCTTTAGCCTTCGTACATCTTTGATAGCGTATCTAGCGGCCACGTCTCGCACAACAATGTCATTGAGGAATTCTTGTAGAATCTCTATTTTGATTTCTTTTTTTAGTAGATATTTAAGAAACTCGGGGAAACCGCCATATTTTAGGTATTCTCCAAAAGAAGTAGGAGAGCGTATATTTTTCAAGAAATGGAGCGTCTCGTTGTATGAGAAAGGGAATAGTTCATGGGTTAGATGTCTTCCTGTCAGCAATGTTCCGAGCTCCTTGCTTAACAATGATGCATTTGAGCCTGTGATAACGCATTTTTTCCCTAGATCTAGTAAGTGTCTGATGAACTTTTCCCAATGGCTAACTACTTGTATTTCATCAAAAAAATAAGTGTCTCCTCCATTTTCCTCGCTAAATACCTCTCCTAGTTTTTCAAAATCTGAGGCTTCAAAATTTACAGCACGAAGGTCTTCGAAGTTGAAGTAATTGGGATTTTTTACTCTTTTCATGAGCTGTCTTAATAGTGTACTCTTTCCGCACCTTCGAATGCCGGAAAGGATTACCGCATGTGAGCTCTTTAGGTCTATACTTTTGAGAAGCTCTCTTTCTACCCCTGTTTCTTTTAAGTTAAGTTCCTCTCTCTGTAGCCTAACAACCTTTGCTAAGGTTTCTTTCAAGATCATCCTTGGGAGAGAGGTATTCTCATATATAAATGTTTGCATTACTAATGCACACTATTGTGTATTATAGGTGCACACTAATTTGCATTCAAGATGCATATTTTTTCGTATCTCGAGATCATTTGGGAGGGCAGAAGCTTTAAGTATGAACCTACCTTCTTCTTTGCTATGGCCTCTGTCTCTAGACTCAA
>CAYOJS010000007.1:0-15034 GCA_964404345.1 uncultured Methanosarcinales archaeon | reverse complement strand
TGGGTATTGATGATGCTCCATTCGATAAGTTCAATCCCTTGCAGAGGCAGGTCTTGGTGATTGGGACTATTTACAGGGGTGGGGACTATATGGACGGCGTCCTTTCGACATATGTGGAGAAGGACGGGATTGACGCGACGGTTAAAATCATCGAGATGGTGAATGCCTGCAAGTTCAAACAACAACTGCAAGCCATCTTCCTGAACGGCATCTCTGTGGGGGGTTTTAATGTGATCAACCTCTTCAAATTGCATGAACTGACAGGCATACCTATCATTGCTGTTGTGCGGGATTACCCGAACTTTGACGAGTTCTATGGTGCCATGGAAAAATTACAGATGCGCGAAAAGATGATATGGGTCCAGCAGCTGCCCAAACCCGCTAAAATGGGGAAGGTGCATATTCAGCCCGTCGGTATCCCCCTCAAAAAGGCAACGGAATTGTTGAAGGTTTGCACTTCGCATGCTGAAGTTCCGGAGTGCTTACGCATTGCACACATTATTGCCTCTGGATTGATCGATGGAGAAAGCCGGGGACGAGCTTAAAATACTCCTTTTTTACTATTCACTTTCTTCCATTCATTCAGGTTAGGGCGCTTCAAATCCAGGTAATCTTTGAAGAACAGTATGGCTACTTCCAATGTAAGATGAAAAATGAACTGGCCAATGACCAAGATGATAAGAAACTTGAACACCCAGCTTCCGAATTCTTCCAACATATTTTCACCCGAGTTGCATATTAAATTGATTGGTTTCAGTACCTAATTCCTGAGCATGACCTTTTAGCGTCAAGGTGTTTTGATCACCTTTCATCTCAGAAACCAAACTGCCCGTGTACTTTTGAATGTTCAATTGATCTTTTTCTGTTTGTAACGTTAATTTATCGCCGATCTGTACAGGACCTGAACTTGTCCCGGCCAGATGGGGAATGTCTGTGTTTTCAATCGAAACCTTCCCTTCTAATAGTGTAAAGGAATATTTTTCCGGCTGCTTCCACACCACTTCCGTGTTCTTGTTTTTGTAACCCTTCATTTCGCCTTCCAACATCAACTGACTGTTTTTCCAAGAAAGCGTTCCGGTGAAACCTTGAATCTCGGCTTCCCCGCCGGTTTGCAAACTTAGGTCTTGTGAGGAGCTATCTAATTTATGATTGGGAGTTTTCATCTTTATGTTAGCGTTTGTCAACGAAATGGAATACTCGGGAAGTTGCAGTTCGCTTTGAATGTTAATGTTCCTTACTTTGTATTCTTTGGGATTACTGCTTTCTTTTGTGAGGGCATTGCTTTCTTTTTCTTGATTTTCAGAAGTACCTAACAAAGCCGCTTTTGCTTTGGAAAAAAACCCTTCATTTTGTGCGGGAGGTGGAGTGACTTCTGGTCCGGTTGGAGGGCTTTTCGCTGCTTCTTTTAGATTTAAGATTTCATTGCCTGTGATGGGACTCATATGCTCTTGAAGACCCCAAACGCCTAAGGCAATTAATGCCATGGCAATACTACCGGTTAAGATGAGCCAGCCATAGATTTCTTTTCTAGATGAACCTTCTTCGCTTTTTGGTTTGAAAAAATCTCGGGTTTGCTTTATTTTAGTCACGTCAATGTAATCTGCCATAAAAATGTATACTGATATAGTCTTTTATAACGTTTTTTCTTATAAAATATAAGGATCCTTATAGATTTAATTTATAAACAACCTTATATTTTCCGTTTTTATGAGAGGGCTTTTTTATAAGGGATCTCTTGTTATGAGGTCCATTTTCTATAAGGAGGTATACCCATGAAACGCAAAGTCATCCAATTGGCAAACAGCACTGCTGTCATTTCATTGCCCAGCAAATGGGTCAAAAAATGGGGCGTTAAAAAAGGCGATGAGATTGAAGTGGGGGAAGAGGAAAATCGGCTTGTCGTTCAAGTGGACCAGGCAAATACTCAGAAACAAGAGATCATATGCAATCTCTGTGGAATGGCCCCTCGTGCCTTAATGTGGACCCTCACGGGAGTATACAAAGCAGGATACGATCGCATCCGTTTTCTCTATGACGAAAGCATACAACTTGAAAATATACATAAAATCGTTTCTAGCCTATTGGATGGCTTTCAAATCATTCAAGAAGGAGAAGGATACTGTGTTGTTGAAAGTGTATTTACAGAACAACAACAAGATTTTTTGCCTATCTTTAGAAAAGCTTTACATATTATCTCTATGATCGGAAAAAGCAGCTCCGAGTGCCTAAAAAAAGGCCAATTAGACCAACTCAAAGAAGTACTGGCTCTTGAAGAAACCAATAACCAACTCAGCAACTTATGCGAACGCCTAGTGAACAAGAATGCCCTTATCCCGCAAGGGGTACGATCGCATTTCTTTGTCATGGCTTGGCACAGCCAAAAAATATGCAACTACTATAGAGATATCTGTCGGTATGTTCTAGAAAAACAAAAACTAAAACTCAGCAAAAAGCTCCTAGAGGTTTATGAGGCCACAAATCAGGTTATTCAGGCTTATGATGAAGTTTATATCAGACTTGATGTTCCCCGTATGGTGGAGCTATATGTGGAGTCACGCAAAAAAATAGCTTCTATAGATGCTTCTCAGTTCAGTAAAGATGAGCAACCCATTTTGTTTAACCTTCTTTTTATTCTGAATAGGGTTTCAGATATTTCCACGATGCTTATCGGAGTCCATGAAGCGATGCGTCAGGGAAAGACATAGGATTCGGTAATCGCTCGGCAAACCTAGAAAGGCCATCATAAAGATCATTAGCAATGGGTGAGCGTTTTGCGTTTCTCCAACTTTGTAGATAACTGCAGCCCCAGTGGAGTGCAAGCGCCAATTGCTCCAGATTGTGTGAAGTTCCAGAAAATAAAGCAAAGGGCTCTGCCTGATGCATGATGTAACAAGATAGTAACAGACTCGTTATGGTTTCAGGTTTGACTTCCACTGAAACTGGAACCCCAATAGGTTTTTCTACGGCAGAACGTATTCTGCCGATGTCGTGTTTTTCCCACCCTTGAACGCCTTTTGGAAGCTTTTTCACCCAAGCTTGAAAGCAGGCTCTAAATGCATCCGAACTTTTTCTCGTACCTCTCCAGTAATGAGCTTCTTTGTTTGCTTCTTCAGCTGCAGATTCAACCCACTCAGCTACTCCTTCAAGTGTGCTTGGTAAATACAAAAGTCCTGCACTGTCTGCAGCCATCCAAGCAAAAGGCTTTTCTCGTAGATTCAAATCTTCTGTGTGTAAGCCGAATTGATTGCGGGTACCTGCATCCCAATCAGGATACTTTGGAAGTTCGAGATTTGCTTGGAATGCCTGCGCTATCGCATCTCTGAATTGATCTGAATGTTCAATCGGGCCAAGAACCTCTTGAAGAATTCTCGTCATTCTCATAGCGTAGTCTTCATTGTCTTTTCGAGTGTATGTTGTTGCATTAAGAACTTGAAGATTCCTTGGAGACCGTGCTGCGAGCAAAACAGCAGCACTTAACCCTCTCTTTTGACACTCTACTTGCGTTGGATGCTTTCCCCCAAATGCACTGAATAATTCATGAATCCGTTCACTGCCTGTCTTAGGTCCGCCAAAAGGCATACAAAATAAGTATTCTCCAGGAGCTATTTCGAGAATTTTATGCTCTTCTGCTTGTAGTCCAATATTTCCTCCAGCCACATAAGAAGCATAAGCAAATTGCCTTAATGTTTGAAGTAGATTACCCCTCCCCGAGATTTGTTTTACTGCATAATCTTGAGTCCCCCCAGGTCTCTTTGGATTTTCAGGGACTCGAGCACTCACACCGTATACAGCTCCGGCTCTAATAGGTGGCTTGATCTTTCTTGTAGTAATTTCCGCTTCTCTACAATCTTCTCCAAATAAAGCCTCAGTCACCCTATACCAAGCAGTTGTTGGATCCTGCCCATTTTCCACTGCTCTTCGCATGACATCCAAGCACAGATCATGATCTCTGAAAATACTGCTAAAATCAAAATGAGAGTATAGACTCCCTTTTTTCCGTTGAGCAACACGTATACTATGGATGTGGGACAATAAAGCATAAAGAGAAGGACGCTCTCTTTTAATAGACTCCAACCCTTCTGGAGCAGGAGCAGAAGCTGCTGTTTGTAAAATACTTTGTTCAGCTCCATGAGAGACACTGCGCATGTTTTCCTGTTGGACTTGAATAGTGGGCCTCCTCAGAAGGTCCTCTCTTCTTATTCTATGACTTAGACTTTCAAAGGCCTCTGGAGGATAAACATAAAGCTTGAATGGATCGTTCCCAACAAAAGCCTCAAAAACTTCAATGTCAAAAGGTGGCAAACCTTGTTCACCCCCTTTTGCCAGGTACCAATCTGGACGTTGAAGATCTAAAAGATTTAAAGCCCGTAAGGTCAATTGCTGGGTCACTCGTCGTGGAAGATTTCGACTTGCCTTGAGTTCAAAGGCTTTGTGGAGATGAACGTAATTGGAAAGCAACCTATCCCTAATCCTATCGAAAGGATCGGTTTCTGTTCGAAAGGTTGCAAATAAGTCATAACAAACGCCTTGTAGAGTCAGATGCAACGCATGAAGGCTCTCTGCAGAATCTTCTTTCCCAACACCCTTTTGTAGGTTTTCCCAATCCAACCCATAAAGGCGTGCTGAAGCATCTATAAATCCGTACGTGGTTAAAGTTGAATCTCTCTTATGCGTCAAAGGATCCCAAGGAAGGATCAGCAGGGCATCTCCTCGTTGCAAGAAAGGAGTGTATCTTTCAGAGGTTAATACTTCTCCCGGTAGGAGTTCTTGAAGAAACTCTTGATCCACCGTTCTTTGATTCGAATGCGAAAAACGGGTTCCCCTTTCAGGCGCGCGTTGCTTCACCCGTTCAAATAATTCGGTTAACGTTTCAAATAAACGCTCCCTAACTCTTTCAACAGGATCTACGTCCTTTCCAGTATGCAGTACTCTAAAAAAATCTTGGTTATAAGGCAAGTCTGGATTATGCTCATAAGCCTCAAATACATCTCCTCCTGAAAGGGCCTGTCCTTCATATGCCGTTTCAAGAGCGCTTAAAAAAGCATTCTTTGCCCGAGTTAGATCAAAAATCTCCTCTAAAACAGTATCTAAATTGACTGAAGCCTGTCCAATGGTTCTCGATAAAGGAGCACCCAGTCTGTGTACAATGCATGGCGGCGATCTTCTTATCCTATCTTCTATACTTCTTTTTATCTCCTTTATATCCATAGGTTAAATCACTCGGCTTTATTCTGATGAGAATCAGGCGATCCTTATAAACCTTGGCCGGACTCTTTCCGTCTATAAACCCCCTTTTTTAAGATTTAAGCAAAACGTTTATATAATGTATAAGAGTACAATCCCCTATGGATCGGTCGGACTTGAAAGTACTTCTTGCTCTTGCAAATTCTCGTGATGAAAAACGCTTAAGAGGCGATTTGGATTCATTAGGTCTTAGATCGGCTGCCATCTGGGATCCGGGCTCA
This sequence comes from uncultured Methanosarcinales archaeon, assembly GCA_964404345.1. Classification (GTDB taxonomy): domain Archaea; phylum Nanobdellota; class Nanobdellia; order Woesearchaeales; family SM23-78; genus JBBSWA01. Next base: position 9,569 of record CAYOJS010000007.1, on the reverse strand, counting down.
GTGGGTCTTGCCAATCGAGATGATGCTTCTCTTGATGGGGTTGGGGTTACTGCTCTAAGAACCTATGCTTATCGTGCGGGGGCTGGTCTCTTACTTTTAGACACGTCTTACCCGTCTTTTTGGCAAGTGGGGTTTGGCCTGGGAGCCCAGCCTGTTTTTTGCCCTGTAGCACCTGTAGAATCTGGAGGTTCCCTTCAAGGATTAATTGCCGACGTACGATTCCCAGACGCTCTCTCTGATCATGTCATCCCCGGATTTGTGGCTGCTGAAACCTCTGAAGCTGAGCGCAGAAAAGGTCTTGATTCGATTGTTGATAGAGTCCTTGCCTGGCAAAATGAGATGCGTTTAGATGTTGGAGATCCTGCATTTTCTGCTTATGCCATTGATCCTTCTTTTGAACTAAGAATGGAATCTGTTCGAGACTTGTTGGCGTATGCCATCCGAGAATTGAACACAGCCTCTATGATGGTAAATCAGAAAAAACCTAATTATGATGCTGCACGAAGAAGCCTTACAAGTGCATTCAATGTCTTGGATCATCTTGAGAGACATCCCTCACTTGATCTCGCTATTCTTGCTGAAGGATTTGAAACAGCACAGCGCTATGCTCCTGCCGGTGACCAGATCCTTTTGAACCGTAAGGAAATAGCTGCTCTTCATGATAAGAGTCGTGATTCAAAAGATGCTGTGCGAGAAATGAAGGTAACCCTGCTCTTGCGTGGTGCTTTACCTACAGAAGGTATTCTCTTAGATAGCTTGCGTAAAGATGCTGGAGTTTTCCCCCCTGAAACTAGAGATCCCTCTGTTAATTGTGTTCAAAAAAATTTGGAACGCATTTTAGCCACTGCTCAAACCATCTGTGAGCAAAGTCCTTCCTCGCCTTGGAGTCGATACAATCAAGGGAGTGTTCGACTCAATCAGGTTGCGATTTCTAGAAGATTCCCCATTCAAGTTGATGGGCATTTAGACTTCGATCCCACTTTAAAAGTCAGTGAAGAAGCCCTTCGATACCTATCTGAACCCACTCAACGATTTCGCGTCATTTATGAACGAGGCGTTGCTTTCGCTCTTTCTGCTGAGGACCTGGCCATGCGTGGTTATGATTCTCAAGCTCAAGAAAGCATAAGACAAGCCTTTCGAGAAGCAGGTCAGTTACAGTCGGTAGATGATCTTCGTTGGGCTGCTCATCTAGAACAGGGAAGGGCTGTAGTACATACAGCTGCTTTTGTTGCTGCACTTTCCGCTCGCACCCCTGATCGAGCAGCGGCTGAATATCATCTTGCTCGTTCTGTTGCATCGTTCCTTAAAGTTGAGAGGAAAGCTCGACGAGCAGGTGCACGTGGGGGAATGCTTATTTCCACTGCTTATGCTAATTTAGCCACTCTTGCTGGCCTTGCGGCCATCGAACAGCTTGAAGGCCCTCCAAAATTCAACCTTGCCAAGAGTGCTGTTCAATACGCCTCTTGTCTTGCAGAACATACTGGTCGACCTTTTGACCAGAGATTCCAAAAAACAGCGCTTTTTGCCTTTGGTGATAACACTTATAAACACTAAAAACTTTCGTGGAGGAGAGACGATGAGCAAAACAAATATCGGATGGATAACAGGAATTTTGTTTTTTTTAGCAGCTATGCCTGCCTTGGGACTCTCCGGGACTGCCATAACTTCCTTTAGCGATAGCTCTGTAATCCTTGATGGCTCTATAATCGGCACTCAAAACAATGCAGGACAACTTACCTGGATGTCAAATTCTATGTTTATAGGTGACATCCCCAGCCCTTCTTCCTCTTATGTTTTGACCTTAACCCGAGAACAAAAAACGAACGCCCTCAACCGAATGAATGAACTGATTGTGCGATTCGCAGAAGAGTTCTTCAAAAACGATGTTTTGCGACAGGTACTCCTCAAAAAAATGCTTTCCGGAACCACTCTCACGGCCTTTTTCTCCAATGGAAACCTTGTCTTTTGGGATTCAGTAGGAGAAGTTTATAATGCCAACCACGTTCAGGTGATTCAGACCTCTTTGAATTGCCCTACAGGAAGCATCTGCTTCAATGGAAGAATGTATGGCTCTAACGGGCAACTTATCCAGAAAGAGGCATTAACCATCTTTCCGCCTGGTAGCTCAAACCTTATTATTGCGGGAGGCATTGACCAATAAGTAATTAGTAAAATTATTCCAAGCCTTCCTTTAACCGGCCTTTCTCTTTAGCTAATTCATTGATGGCGGCGATGATTTGGTCTTTTTCATCCTGGCTGGTTGCCGTGTTTAAGGCTTCTTCCTTCTCTTTGATTAATTGATCGATTTCATTTATCTTTGCCAAGGTCAACTTTTGCTGACTTTCTTTGGATTGTTTTTCTCTTTCCTCTTCTAAAACGGCCTCTAACTCTTTCAAATTCTGCTGTTGCTCGTCTATTCGTTGATATACCTTATCCAGGCGCTCACTTAAGTCTTTCTGGTCTGCATAAAGCTCGTCCAGTGTTGTTTTTAGATCGGCCTTTACCTGATCTGAGGCTGTTTCTTGAATGGCTTCCCTTACTTTATCAATCCTGAACTGGTTATCCTTCACCTTGGCCTTGATGTCCTTTTCATCCTGAGCCAGCTTGTCCAATGCTTTTTGGATCTCCTCTTTTTCCTGCAACGACCTTCGACCCAATCGCAGGGATTGGATCTGCTTTTCAAGCTGATTGATCTGATCTTTTAAGGAGTCCCTTTCGTGATAGGCATTTGTCAGCTCGGTTTTTGTCTTGCGATTGTTCGTTGTTTTCTTCAAACTGCTTTCCAAACTCTTAATATTGACCCGCACCTCATTGTATTCAGCATAGACTTTCTTCTGCTGCTCTTGTAAGTCGATCAAAGGATCCTTTGGAGTGGGTTCGGGTACATTTACTGGCTCCACCACAACGGTCTGATTGGTGGTGTTTTGCACCTCTGCTATGACTTGAGCCGTGGGAGTAGAAGGGAGTTCTTTTGCACTGCACGCCACTAAGAACAAAACCAAGACAAGGCCTATCCACCTTTTCATGCCCTTAGGAGTTTAACCTGATTTTTAAACCTACAGGTCTGCCCACAAGGGTGTGTTGGGTCATGACATATGTCACCGCCCTTAAAATCTGGCCTTTGGCCAGATTAGTTTTGGCGGTGACTTATGAAGAAAGAAGAGTTGAGAAGAGAGTTCTTTAAGCTTAAAAACAAGGGTTTTTCGTATGAAAAATGTAAACGTTTGTTACAAAGCACAGAGGAATATGCCGTTTCAACGAGGACGTTGAAACGGTGGATGAAGCGATTTGGTGAGAGCTTATGGGATTTGAAAGATCGCTCTCGAAAACCCAAGAAAATTCACTATAAAATCACTTCTTTTGCTATAGAAGAAGTGGTGGAGCTAAGAGAGAAAACGGGTTGGGGTCATCAGAAGCTCTATCCTTACTTAACTCATCTCGGTATTTCCGAGATGAGTATTAAGCGCATCCTGAAAAAGAAAGGCCTTTGTCGTCTGACAAAGACCCAAGGCAAACGAGTCAAATGGGTTCGCTGGCAAAGAAAAAACCCTAACAGCCTATGGCAAATGGATCACAGCGACGATATGAATGAAAACGGCTACACCCTTTCTATCTTAGATGACTGCTCACGATACAGTTTAGCTTTAGTAAAGCTAAATCGGGTGACGACCAATGTCGTCACCCAAATTCTCGATGAGCTCATCAAGAAACATGGTAAACCCAGGCAGATACTCACTGACAACGGCTCAGTTTACGGTCTAAAAAGTCAGCATAGCGAGTTTGATCGTTGGTGTAAACATAGAGGCATACACCACATCCGTACCAAAGTACACAGCCCCACCACCAACGGCAAAGTAGAACGCCTCTTCAAAACCATCGACCAAGAAATAAGATACTGCAACAACGACCAGGAACTCTTCCGCCTCAGATACAACCATTTCAGACCTCACAGCAGTCTAAACGGAAAGACTCCTGCTCAAGTCTACTTTGGGTCGTGACAAATGTCACGACCCTATACAAGGTCTGCCCACAAGGGAAAGCTTTATATTGCTCTTATACAGAGAAATACCATGACCAATATCCAGGTAACGGTTGGCATTGCCCTGATTCTGCTGGTCTTCCTCTCTGGCGGATTGGCCGTCGTTGTCGTCTCCAATCAAAAAAACGTGAACGACGCCAAAACCCTTGGCCAAGCCTCCCTGGATTACTTTAAAAAAGTCGGAAAAAAGTGCGATGCGCACGCCGGTGATTTCTCTAAAGTGACCACGTGCATGCAAGACCTTAAACAACAACTCGGCGTGATCGGCGACTTAAAAGAACAAAGCTTTATGGATTTCAGCGCCAAACGCAACGATACGGGGTTCCTGGTGCTTGAAAACAAAGGACGCACCACCTTAAACTCCTCTGCCTTTGCTCTTTATAAAAACCATGAAATGGCCGATCAGGGCTGCATCATTGAAGGCAGCATCGACCCAGGCTACCTTTGCAGGCTGGAATTCACCACCCCCTGCGAAAAAGGCGACGTATTGGAAGTCATGTACGATGAGAAACGAGCGTTCTTGAAGACGTGCTAGATGTTAGATTTTCAGTACCTTTTTAAAGTCCTTTTGCTTATCTAAGTTCGTAGGACCGCCCTTAGCTGTCGGTGAATGTGGCTCTTGATCTTAACTGATTGGAGTTGCCTTTGCTGAGGAAAGTCCGCCCACACCTCGAAAGAGGAAGCAGTTCCTGACGGAAGTAACAAAAATCCTTGGATTTTTGGAACTTCCAAAAATTTCGAAAGAAATTTTTGTTAAGTCAGATCCTGAAAAGGATGGCAACCACTCCGAAACGAGACCCCCTAAACGCAGGATGAAAATCGTGAAGCCATTGGCGACAATGGTCAGTTAACCGGTAGACTTTGTTTAGGAATGGATGAAACGGTGAGCCCGAACTTGTGCAAGTCTGTTACAGACGCTCAGTAGAATGCTAAGGCTCAGTAACCTTCGGTTACTGGCCTCATAGGAAAAACTTTCCTATGAGAACGTCTATCGGTGCTTCTTCGGAAGCACTTTGGGATGTACAAAAGGCGGCTTATAACGGTCCTACACTTTTAATCTTTCGCGTAAATCTTTGATTATTCTCTCTAGATCTATATGAGTTCCTGCTTTGATGGAAGCCTCTTTTGATAAATCACCAATAGGTCTTTGAGCTGCAAATCCAGTCAATGGGCCCCAGGTTCGTAACACCCAAGCACCTTTAGGCATAATGACTTCTGGGGGAATCCCTTTATCTTCTTGGTCGGCCGTCAAGTCTGCCCAATCTCCTTCCGGTGTCTGATTCCAAATATGAGCTGCGTTGATCAACTTAGCCCCCATTCTGAGCAAGGGCACGTAAAAGCCTCCTTGTTCCGGCCACCCTAAAACTTCACGAATCACTCGGCTTGTTGGAGCGCACATTCTGTAAGGGAATGTCGGGATTTCTCTTTCGAGATATGCTCGAATTGTATGTAGCGAAGAATAATGGGGGGAGGTTGCGTAGTCTCTCGCTTGCAAATCCTCAATGATCACTCTTTTTGGAAGATGGTCTAAACCTTCAAGTAAGGGATGCATATACTATGTACTGAGATGACCTATTTAAACATTACATTTCAGAGGAGACTGGAGCACAAGTTTTTTAAATGCCCTTATGGTTCTATGTTCAATGGCAAAAGACGAGCGTATCACCATGCCCTCGAGTGGAGCTGGCATTACACGGTACTTTGAAGACTATAAAACCAAAGTCACAATGAAACCGCAGCATGTGATTATTCTGGCGGTTGTGGTCATTCTGCTCATTGTTTTCCTACACCTTCAAGGCGGAAGCTGGTTTGGCTAGAAACGGGTTGAATGATCTATTACTGAGCATCGATACGCTTCTAAACCCTCTTCTCTAAGTGCTTTTTGAATCGTTGCCCAATCACTTGATTCTCGCCTGCCTGGAGGAATTTCTAAGTGGTACGTTTCCGCTAAGGTTCCATCCGGATAGAATGTCCAATTTGGATGACAAGGAAGGGCGCTCTGGATTCGATTGGCCTCTCTTTCTGAAACGTCGTGTAAACTATACTCCTCCAGTGCTTGGGTGGGTTCAATCCTCACTCGACCATTGTTTGATGAATAACTGGGTAGAGCATTTTCTTTGCAAGTACCAAGTCCCAATAATAAGGATAAACTCATCTTTTTTACAAAATTCATAATCTATAACCCTTATTTTGCCCTGAGTTGCTCGGTTTGTAATATAGAGTGCCTGTTAAGCCTGAATTTGTTGTTGTTTCTAGCAGCCATTGCATATTCTTTTCTACTGTTCCCGGACGATTGATCTCGATTGTGTACGCTCCACTGCGATTGGCTAATCTTTCTATTTTTACATGACTGCTTTCCCCTGCTTTGTCTATGGCAGATTCTATTCTTGCCATTTCGGATCTAGAAGCTTTTGTGATTAAGAATTTGTTTGTTCGAGCATCTCCGTGAATGTTGACAGCATTATCATCCAGTGGGTCCTTGGCACAGCTTAACTGAGCAGCCAAAACAATTCCCACCAAGCCATTGATCCATGATTTCATCCTGATTGGATCGTAGCCTGCTTTTTAAACCTTAGGGAGCAAGGGCTCTGTCCGGAATCGTAGAAAAAGCTATACTAGCGATTAAGACGCTCCTCTAAGCTATAAAGAAACAGTATACAGATTCGACCCATTCCGGACAGAGCCGGAGCAAGAGAAGCTTTTTAAACGCACTTGGATTCTTTAAAACCATGTTCCCCGGTGTCAACCCTAGGCAAATGAAACAGATGATGAAGCAGATGGGCATCCAGCAGCAAGACATTGAAGCGACGGAAGTCATCATCCGCTGCCCGGATCGAGAGATTGTCATCACCAATCCTCAAGTGGCTAAAGTAAACATGATGGGGCAGAAGACCTGGCAGATCGTTGGCGAAGAAGAAGAGCGCTCTTTGAACACGAAACCGGAAATCAATGAAGATGACGTGAAGACGGTTGTTGAGCAGACGGGCGTTAGTGAGGAAAAGGCTCGCGCGGCGATTGAAGAAGCGAACGGGGACCTGGCCCAGGCGATTCTGAGCTTGAAATCCTAGAATACTTTAAAAACTCCTTTCTGTTCACTTTTCTTATGCGTTGGATTCTGTGGAGGGTGTTGCTAGCTATTCTTGTACTGGGCGTCTTTGCCTTTCGCCTATGGCTTGCCTTTCAAAGCCCTGCTTTTTCGTACGATGCCTATTTTCACTTGAGACAGGTTCAGGCTATTGAGGATACTGGAAAGCCTTTGATTGAAGATCCCCTTAGCTACCAAGGACGCATGTACTTATTTGCCCCGCTCTTCTACTATGTCCTGGCCTTCTTTGCCAAATTCATGACTCTTGAGATTGCTGCCAAAGTCATTCCCAACTTGTTTTTCTCCCTCATACCCGTCATTGTTTACATGATTTCCCTACGTTTCGTCAAGAAAGGATGGGCGGCCTTTGTCACTGCCTTTTTTACGGCGCTCATTCCACAGTCGTACACTTACCTGATCAATGTTAGCCCCTTATCCCTGGCTATTCCTTTAGGCCTGTTGATGCTTTATTTCTTACTTGACCTAAGCACTCGAATTCGGATTTATGCTGCACTCCTCTTTGCCCTCTTACTTACTTTAACACACGCGACTGTTTTTTTATTCGTCTTTGGCTTCTTACTCTATTTTTTGCTCTTGACTCTCCTCGATCACACCAAAAATCCGAAAGAATCTGAGTTTGCCCTCTTTCTCTTCTTTCTTGCCTGCTGGTTTAACTTCTTGCTTTACAAGAAAGCTTTTCTCGCGCAAGGACTTTTCTTTCTCTGGCAGAACGTTCCATTAGCCCTTCGTATGGAGGTCTTTGGTAAAGCCACTTTCCTAACCGCCCTTTATGCTGTCAACTTCATCCCTTTGCTCTTTGGGATCTATAGCATTTACAAAGCCCTTACAGATCGGGAACATTCCCGTCTCTTCCTGTTCGTGAGCCTGGTCCTGGGTGTTTTCATCCTTCTCCTTTTCAACTGGATCCAAGTCAGCACCGGCTTGCTGTTCTTAGGCTACTTTGTCGTTATCCTCAGCGGCCACGCCTTGGTCTTATTTGTCCGATACATAAAACAAACCCGCTTTCCCAAGCTCTCCTACGCCTTCCTCACGCTTCTCTTGGTTTTATTCATTACCACCACCTTTCTCCCCCTCTTCGTCACGGCTGACAACCACCTCCATGACGTACCTGTTCCTGAACAAATTGCTGCTTTCCAATGGCTCCACATCCATGCCTATTCTGAAGCAACGGTTCTTGCCAAGCCATCAGTTATTACACCCAACGCAAGAATGTCATCGACCCTTATTTCTTTCTCATCCCGGACGTTCAACAACGCTACGCTGATTTACTTCAGATCTTTACCAGCCGCTTTCAAACTCCTGTCATCGATGCTCTTCATAAGTACCATGTGGATTATATTTACTTATCCAACGAATCTAGAAAAGCCTACTCGGTTCAATCCACCACCTTTATGGATGACCATTGCTTCCGACTTTTATATAATCAAACTGTTCAGGTATATGGAGTGATTTGCCAATGAAATTCCTAAAAAAGAACCCTTTACTGGTTTTGCTTGCATTGACTGTGATGATATTGGCTATTCCCCTCGTACTGCGCTTCATTAACCATGGTCCTATTCCCCACTCTTCTGAAGCGTATCTCCATCTTCGTACAGCTCATCTCATTCAAGAACAAGGGCTTATTCGATCCGATTCGCTAGGGGATCAACCCTATACATTTAACCTATATGACTATGTCCTAGCCCTTCTTTCTTATCTCGTTCCTACTACCATGCTTTCCTTTCTCCTACCCATCCTTTTGGCTATTGGAACACTACTCTTTTTTTACCGTGTTCTCTCCCATGAATTGACTCTTGAATCTTCTTTTATCCTTTGCATCTTTATTATACTCTCTCCTGTTTATCTCTATAGCTTCACGACATTGACTTCTCTCAACCTCATCCTCTTTTTGACTGCACTGGGGCTTTGGCAGTTCTCGGTGCGGAAAACCCATTGGGCTTACCTTCCTTGGGCGCTCCTGGTTCTGGTTCACTGGTCGAGCTTTGTTGCGCTGTGCGCCCTCCTTGCCTGGTACCTATATAAAAAAGGAGAACTAAAACGTGTCCTTCACCTTTTCAGCATTGGATTTGTCCTATGGATCTTACTCGTCTTGACCTTTCCCTTTACCTTTCAACAAGAACTCTTGCCCTTCACTTTCTGGACTCAACTCTATATCACTGACTTCGGAGCCATGATTGGATATTCTTCCATCACCTTTATCCTTTGCCTGCTTCATATCTTCCGCCATCGGGATAAAAAACCTTGGTTCCTCTTCTTGGTTTTCCTTTTCTCCATCACCAGTCTTCCTGCTCGCGCGCTTTTATCTTTTTTGTTAACGATTATCGCAGGACTGTACATTCTTAACCTTATCAAAAGACAATGGCGAGTGACCCTCTTCAAAAATCTCACCCTTCTTTTAATCGGGTGTCTGATCCTCTTCACTAG
>CAYOJS010000006.1:19077-21493 GCA_964404345.1 uncultured Methanosarcinales archaeon | reverse complement strand
ATCTTGGAGGCGAATTTTCAATACCCGATTAACAACACTAGATTAGGTCAGTTCGTAAAACGAAACCTTTATATATCTGTAGATACTATCTAAGGATATGAATCGAGTTGATTGTCTTCATTGAAAGTAAACTATTTATTCTAAAGAGACAGGAAACTCGTTCACAAAATTATTCTGGCATTATGAATAAAACACAAGTTGATTATCTTCATTTTCTGCCAGAATACTTCTATTTTATTCATTTCATTCCTATGGCGGCGATGGTGTAACCTGGTTAGCACTGGAGACTGTGGATCTCCTAGTCCGGGTTCAAATCCCGGTTGCCGCCCCATTTATCCTTTCAAACAACAAAAGGTGAAACTATGAAAACAAACGAAGTAGATGAAGGAATGTTAAATGAGGGTCAAGTCGTAGGAACGGCTGGTTGCCTTCACTTATGAAATCATTGACCCAACCCAACTGGATCGACTGTTGCCAGAACTAGCTCCAGCCTATGCTGCTGTTTTCTCTGGACCTCCTTGGAATGAAACCTGGACACCAGATACAGCTGCCGAAGCGATTCGCAAAGATTTTGCCGCTCCTGGTTTTGTTGGTGTACTCGTACGCACCCCCCAACTGATTGGTTTTACTTGGGCCTTTACCATCCCATCAGGGTTTCGTCCGGAAAAATTTGGCTCCATAAGCGAACTTCTTCGCAAACGAGACTTGGATTTAAACCAAGTTATCTACGGATCAGAGAGTGGGGTTGTCCCTACCTCCCAAGGCAGAGGAATTGGTACTGGACTATTACAAAGAAGAATTGCATCCAGCCCTCAACCTTATGGAGTTTTTACCACCATCAATCCAGTCATGGTGAGAGTCTACAAAAAAGTAGCAGGCCCTACGAATTTAGAAGTTTTGTGCGGCAACCCAGATCCTACCCAACGCAGTTGGTACTTGATCGATCAGCGTACCGTTCTTCGAGGAGGTGAGTGAGATGAACGCTATACAACTTGCCAAAACCTTGATTCAGATCCCTTCTGAATCCGGACAAGAACAAGAAATTGGAAGGTTTTTAGTGGAACGTCTCAAGAAAAACTTTGACGTGAGAACCCAGCCAGTAGGTGATCGTTTTAATGTTCTTGCTACAAAAGGCAAACCCAAACTGCTCTTAACCACCCATATTGATACTGTACCCAAACAATTGGAAATCAAAGAAGATAAAGAATGGCTCTACGGACGAGGCGCCTGCGACACCAAAGGCCTCATGGCCGCCATGATCTGTGCTGCTGAGCAAGCCGTCCAAGAAAGAATTACTAACTTTGGCTTGTTATTCGATATAGGAGAAGAAACAGACTTTGCTGGAGTCAAAAAAGCAACAGCCCTTGCGAACCCTGACTATGTTATTGTTGGAGAACCAACTGCATTTACCATGCGTATTGGACAAAAAGGGCTGCTTGGTTTCAAACTCATTTGTAGAGGAAAAGCAGCACCTGGCGCTACTCCTGAAAAAGGAATCTCTGCCATTGAACGATTAATGGACGATCTTCAACGCATCCGAAAGATTCCTCTTCCAAAGAATGAAACACTTGGAGAAAGCAAGCTAAATATTGGAGAAATCAAAGGAGGCAGAGCCATCAATGTAGTTCCTGACTACGCGGAAGCCCTTGTAGAGATACGAACCTCTGAACCCAACAGGGTTTTCTTAAAAAAGATCCAAAAAGTTCTGCGCTTTGGTAAAATTCAACTTATTTATAATTTTGAGTCAGTCATCTTAAAAGACATAGGATGGACCAAATCCTTTGGTTTGAATCCTACTATTTCCAAAGGATTCAACGAACTTTACTTTTGGTCCCAAAAAGCAAAAGCCATAGTATTTGGGCCCGGCGATTATGCCTTTGCCCACGGAGACCAAGAAAAAATACGGAAAAAAGACATCCTCAAAGGTCAAGAAATATACTTAGATATGATCCGACTATTAACCAAGGAAAATACATATAAACCAAACCCAACTAGGTGATCCAAATGGAAGAACTACAAAACGCGAAAGGAACGAGAGACTTTGCCCCCGAAGAGAAGATTGTACGAGAACGCGTTGTACAAGTACTGCGAGAAACGTTTGAAGAGTATGGCTACTCTCCTCTAGAGACTCCGATCTTATGCCGCTATGATGTACTCGCTGCTAAGTATGCAGGCGGAAGTGAGATCCTGAAGGAAACCTTTCGGTTGAAAGATCAAGGAGATCGAGAGCTTGCGTTGCGCTATGACTTGACCGTTCCCCTCTCCAAGTTTGTCGGCATCAACCCCCAACTCAAGATGCCCTTTAAGCGATATGAGATTGGAAGGGTGTTCCGAGATGGACCCTTGAAACTAGGACGGTACCGAGAGTTCTGGCAGTGCGATGTGGATATTGTGGGAAGCCCTGCAGGCATGGCTG
>CAYOJS010000006.1:976-19067 GCA_964404345.1 uncultured Methanosarcinales archaeon | reverse complement strand
ATGGCTGATGCTGAGATTCTGCTCTTAACCAGCGCTGCTTTGCGAAAACTCAAACTCAACAGCTACATTGAAGTCAACAGCCGTAACATCCTAGACGGTATCATGGACTATGCTGACATTACCGGCGAACAACGCATGGAGGCTATTATTTCGCTGGATAAAATCAAGAAGATCGGAGAAGACGCAGTACGAAAAGAAATGCAAAGCAAGGAAATCGCTGAAGAAGCCATTGAAAAGATGATGAACGCTGCCAATCTTATTGGCAAAAACATGGAGATCCTTGACAAACTCAAAAAAATATTAACTAGCGAAACCGGCAAGAAAGGCATCCAAGAAATTGAGAAAATCCTGCAATGTCTTGAAGCCTCCCAAGTTACCACTGTGCGCTTTACTCCTAGCCTTGCGCGAGGATTGGCGTATTATACCGGCCCCGTCTTTGAAGCCTTTTTGGAAAACAGCAAAATTACGAGCAGTATTGCGGGCGGCGGACGATACGACAACATGATCGGACAATTCTTAGGCGGGAAAAAAGAATATCCTGCGAGCGGCATTAGCTTTGGCCTCGATGTGATCACGGAAGCCATGAAACTTGAGCAAAAAGCCGAACAGAAAACTGTTGTACAACTCTATGTGATTCCGATTGGAACTCCCATGGAAAGCATGAAGATCTGCCAGGAACTACGAAGCGAAGGAATTCGATGTGATATTGATTTGAACGGCAAAGGCATCAGCAAGAACCTCGACTTTGCCAACTCACTTGGGATTCCTTACGTGCTGTTTATTGGCGAGAACGAACTGAAAGCTGGAAAGTTTAAGTTGAAGGATATGAAAGAAGGCAGTGAAGAGATGCTGACGATGGAAGAAGTGAAGAAGAAATTAGAAAAGCTCTAAAGCAAGTGAATCCCCCTTCATTTATGCTTCAGGTAAATTTTGTTTTAGAGCTTCCAATGAGGGTACTCCCGCATTAGCTAACAGCTTGTCTACAATTGGTGCTTCGGCTTCCAGCAATCGACGAGCTTCTTCTCTTGATCTAGGAACAATCGGTTCTTCGAGCTGTTCCTGTGTCAAAGCCGTATAAATTTCTCTTACCTGCTCCTCTACACCCCCCAATTTATCCTCTAAACCCAATTGCCTCATCATTACAAGGGTTGAATAAGCACTTCTTAAATACTGCTTCGCATTGACCGCCTCAATTCCTTCTGATGTATCTACTAACGGCGTTTGTCCGGTTCTTTTGCGCTCTTCTACTGCTTCGTTGTACCTTTTTGATAATACCCCTGCAACCTTCATAAGCATCTTATAAGATAAGATTACATACGCCTGCCCCACCTTAAATGACAATTCGTGAAGTCTGAAAGGAGCCGCCATTTCCATCATTTCTTTTTTGTCTTCTCTATCTTGATCATAAGGCGTTTTAGGGCCCTCCTCATAGAGAGACCGAGCATCTCTCAGAGCTCCTCTCAATGACTCTTCCATAGGTGGCAAAGGTAGATTTCTGAAATAACTATCACTTACGGCTTCACTACGTTCTCCAACTTCGTCTAACAAATCTATTAAGGTTTCCGCCACTGAATCAAGCATTCTGCTCCTTTCCAAGACCTCATCGTTCTTTTTTCTACGTTTTCTTTCTTCCACTGCATAAACCAAAATAGAGTCTAATATTAATCTTTCGTAGTTTTTTGTACACCTATTCTTTAAATAGAACGCGAAAGTTGGTACGTGCATGGTTACTTTTGTGGAGTACCTGACACAGCGTTTAACCCATCTAGACCAAAAAATACTGAACACTGAAAGGATATCCTGCACCTTACAGGAGAAACTGGAGTCTGCTCGCAACTTACGAACCCAGTACCGTTGTGCATATGCTCATCTGGAGAAACTAGAAAAGCAACTGCAGGACGAAGAAGAGCGAGAACCTTTTATTTTACAAATGGTCGAAGTGGGCCGTCAACGTGGTGAGGCTTCTAGCCAATATCTAAACTACTTGTTTCAGCACTGCGACCTTCAAAGAAAAAATGTAGAACTGAATGCCCTAAAAAGAGTCGTAATAAGGAAATTAGAATATGAACAATCACAAGCTAATTCTCAGGATAAGCCCGCTTAAGAAGCTCTTCCTTTCCTTTGAATCGCTTTCGAATCGGGTTCAATAAGGTATCAATTTCGTAAGCGACTGCCATCTTCAAGTCCTGAGGATGTAATTTTTTATCTATAAAATCTTTTTCTAAGTCTTCATAGGTCTTATACTCTAAATCCCCGCCGAACTTTTCATCTCGAGAGATGGTGAACGACTCTCCTTTATCTTTTTTCAACACCATGATCACGTACTGAACAAAGGCCAAGACGCCATTTTCTTCCACGACTCCTGCCGGACAATGAGCGCCATTCATCTTCTTCTTTATGGTTTCTGTGTCATCCAAAATATCAATCTTAGACTTGACATCACTCGAACTCATCTTACTGCCCGTAAGACCTGGAAGCATGGGGGTCATGACTTCGATTCTTGATTTGTAACCGATCTTCGGAAGGACTTCCCGTGCTAAGGCCAGGATCTTTCTTTGGTCTAAGCCTCCATATTGAATGTCTACATCTAAGTATTGCTCGTCTAACGCCTGCATGAGCGGGTAGATAAACCCACTGAGCCTTGGATCGTCGCCTAACTTGACGACTTCCGAGGCTGCTCGACGGCAACGACTGAGCGTGGTTGTGGCGGCGAGTTTGATGACGTCCAACTGGTATTCTCGTCTTAACTGCACATCGCTTCCCTTGACAAATTCTAAGTTTTTGGTTTCAATGCCAAACGCCTCGACCATGGCATGCAAGGCTTCCTTGTAATACTCGAACCGAGCCTCGATGAGATGTAAGGGACTCTTCAACGCATCACACATGGCATGCAGGTCTGCTAAGAGAATCTTGAACTTGAAGCCTGCCTTGAGAAAGTCATGAATCTTCATCATCGGAATGAAATAACCGACGTGAACTCTGCCTGTGCTGGCAAAACCGATGTACGCTGAGGGTTGCTTTTTTTCTTTGAGCAGCTCTTTAAGCTCATCCTCCACTAAGATTTCAGCGGTATTCCGCTTGATTAAGCTGAAGCGCTCTTCGACATCCATGCTGTGCTTGCGAAGGATCGTTATATAAACGTTTTGTGCAAATAACAAAAATTCGCTATAAAAACGGCGAATTTTTGGAACTTTCAAAAATTTCGGATCGAAATTTTTGCAAGAAACGATACATTTAAAAAGAAAAGTATCATACTAAGTATTACCTTAGACGTATGCAGAAACCGGGGGGTGGAGTGCATGGAAACCATGACCGTACAAGAAATGTTGTTTGAACGAACCAACGAAGAATCTGTTTTGGCCAAATACAAAACCCGATTTGGGGCCTTTCTTAAAGCCACCTTCACACGCAAAAGCTCTGAGAAAACACCAGAAGAACGCATCCACGAAGCGCTTGCGACCGTACATCAACTGATTCAAGAAAATCAGGTTGAACAAGCCAAGAATGTCTATAAAGACATGATCAACTACTACAACTCGCTCGCTGATGAGAAAATGAAACAACAGCTGTACAATGCCGTATTTGATGTGTACAGTGTGCTGGCGACGAGGTAAAACGTTACGAAATTAAAGCATTCAATTTTTTTATTGCCTCTACTAAAGGCATCAATCTTTCGTCCCTAATAGCCATGAGGTTTTTAATGATGGTTTCTTTTTTTGCTAATTCCTGTAATGAGCGATCATCCATCCCAGAATAGGTGTATCTCGGATTTACCACCCTAGAAACCCCTATTTTAGCTCGCATCAAACCATGTCTAACTTTTGCCAAGTCAAGTCAACGCGGCCGCCCACCACCGGTGATCGCTTCGCTCAACACCGGTGGCATGCTCGCTCACTTCGTTCGCTCGGGGCGGCCGCGATAGACGAAAAGAGCACTGCATAAAGCTTCAGAATAACCTATTCTACCACTGGTCATCGCTCGCCTCCGGCTCGCTCAAGACCGGTCGGAAAACTGATTTTATCTAGCCTCTCCATCTGAGCAATAAGAGCCCCTAACAATTTTTCTTCAGAATTTAGCTCCTCATTAACTTCTCCCCATTTCTCTTCTTCAACCCGCTTTATTGCCTTATTTAACTCACCTACAACATTACTCATATGTATTCATTTCATTTAAAACAGATATATAAACCTTTTTATCTTATCCCAAAAAAGAACAACAACACCGGTAGAAGTAAGCAGCCCATCGAATGAGTTCGGGCGACTTTCTTTAACGCAGGAATGAGACCTACCATGGATGAGACGAACAAGATGAAAAGGCCCAACCAGCCAGAAAGCCATACTGCTAAAACAGCGACAAAGGCGATGATGAACCAACACAACAAGGCGTAGTTTATTTTAGACATCATTCTTGAGAACACCTTCCCTATATTTATGGTAAGCCAGACGGAAATACCGGCTGCAATCAGGGAAACGAGCAAGAACCAGATGGACAAGGAAAGATCTAATTTACCTGTTAGTTCTCTCAAGACAATGATGGAACCATTTCGTGCTTTATCTAAGACGAATAAGGCGGCGATGGAGAGAACCATGCCGACTGTGTTGATGGCCCCTTGCAAGATCATAAAGCCATGATCCCCCAAGTTTCGAAAGAATTGCAACGAGATGACGGCCGCAATGGCACCACTAACACCTGGCAAAACAGCTGTGATAAAACCAGAAGAGACGCCTGCTATGAGTGCCTTGAACGTTTTTTTTTCGTCCAACTCTGTTGTGTTTAAAACCTGTTGTTCAGGGATGGGGTTTTTGTCCTTTAGACTGATGAGCAAGGTTGCTATGCCGAAAAGACCTGAGAGCAAAGGGAAGAGAGCGTTTTCTAATGGGAGACTTAAAACTAACCAACCCAATATACCTGAGAGCAAGAAAACAAACAAGGCCCAGGCTTTCTCTTTTTCTCGTAAAAGCATGAAGAGAATGACGGCTAGTAAAAACCATTTGACATACATTGCTAGGAATGAGTAAAATCTTGTCAGATAGACGAATAACGGGAAAAAAGCGGTGCCGACGAGTACTGCACCGAAACTGCCGATTACAGTCAACTTGACTGCCATCAACCCATTGCCTCGAAGCAGATAGCGGTGACCTGGCAAGACACCTAAGGCTGTGCTGGATTCCGGCGCCCCCAGGAAGACTGATGGAATGGTGTCTAAGAAGGTATGTGCGATGCTCATGGACATGATGAAAGTGGCTAAGGAAAGAAGAGAGAAATAGGGGAGGAGGAGTGGAGCGAACTGCAAGACCAATAAGGAGACTAAGTTGATATGGACGCCCGGCGTGAGGCCGGTGATGATGCCAGCACTGATGCCGAGGAATAAAGCGATGAGCTCGAGGAACATATCTTTAACGAAGGTAGGTTCTTAAAAAAGACGATTGAGAAAAAGACGGAAGAAAAACGACTAAAACGAAGAAAAAACGGAAAAAATGGAATACAGACGAGCGCCTCGGAAAAAAGAGGCGAAAGTCATAAAAGAGCCACCCTTATTTACCTACCATGCAACCTATTTTTTACTGGGTGATTGGGTATTTAGCCCCCATGCTTGTTACTTATTTGCTCTATATGTTCTTATTAAAAAAAACAAGCTATGGCAAAAATCACTGGGTTTCCTATTCAATCATCCACTCAGGCCTTGCACTCTCCATTGTCATTAACGCGTACTTTCTTTACCAACACAAACTGACTTACTTGTTTCACCCCACTTGGTTCTCCATCCCCTTTCTGCTGCTCACCTCCCTTGCTTCCATCCACCTCCTAGGTGAACTCGGACCTTCTTATCTCCTATCCTCTCTATTGCAACAATTCTGCGTCCCCCTCTCCATTCAACTCTTACTTCAATACTACTCTATTCCTTTCCTCCTTGTGCTGCTCGTGCCCCCCTATGTGATAGCCCATATCCAACACCCCCACCATTGGAAAAGCAAAGTCCCCCCCACCACTGCCTGGGGCCTCACCAGCGTCCTACTTTACTGCCTAACATCCGACTTACTTCTCAATACGGCCTTTCACATCTTAATCGGAACACACGGCATCAAAAAAAGAATATTATACGATGAGATGGAGATTTGACTATTTCGTTGTCATCACCCAAACACCCTTCCAATCTTTGGGTGGTGGATTTTTTTCGAAGGCTTTGCAACGCTCGATGAACAACTCAGAAAGCTTATCGTGCTTCACCTTTAAAGCACGCTCGAACTCCTTTATGGCTTCGTTCCACTTTTCTTCTTGATACAACTGGAAGCCATCCTCGAAATGATCGATTAACTGCAAGGTTTTCTTATCCACTTCCCCCTTTTTCCCAAGGAGCTCGTAAATGGCTACGCCTTGCTTTTTTCCTTTGACAGCCACGACATCCACTTTACGCGTTACGAATTCTTCCTTAACCACCTCCTTGGTGGACTCACTTAGTAAAATCATGACGCTGTATTGCTTAGTAAGCCCTTCCAAGCGACTGGCCAGATTTACCGTGTCCCCCATGGCTGTATAATCAAAGCGCTCGGAAGAACCCATGTTGCCCACGACGGCATCGCCTGTATTGATACCCATCCCAATGTTCACCTCAGGATAGCCTTGCTTTACCCATCGTGTTCTTAGCATATCTAACTGATCGCGCATTTCTAAGGCAGTCCAACACGCAAGTGAAGCGTGCTGCTCCTCATCCAAAGGCGCCCCCCAAAAAGCCATGATCGCATCGCCAATGTATTTGTCTACTAAGCCTCTGTTTTTCAAAACGATCTGGGTCATGGCTGACAAGTATTGATTGAGCAATTTGACTAATTCTTCCGGAGACAACCTTTCCGAGATGCTGGTAAAACCACGAATGTCCGAGAAAAAGACAGTGATGTTTCTGCGCTCACCCCCTAATTTCAATTTTTCAGGGTGCTTCATGATTTCATGCACCAAAACAGGCGAGACGTACTTGCTAAATGCGCCCATGACCTTTTTCTTTTCCCTACGCTCCACTAAGTAATAATAACTCACGCCGGAAGCAACACTGCCCAAGATGGACAAAGGAGGGAAGACGATGTTCCATATTATACCCCGCTCGAACAAAGCGATGGCAAGGAAACCATTCAATATTATCAAAGCCAAGGCTGCCAAAAACGCCCATAGATGCCAGCGATGCACTAGGAACATCATGCCCACCGACAAGATGAGCAAAAACAACACCATCCACGCGTCTGAAATGGGCGCCAAGAAGCGCTGTGTGATCATGGTCTGCAAGGCATTGGCATGGATCTCGACACCTGGCATGGCCTTACCTTGACTTGTAGGGACAAAATAATCATCGTGCATATCTGGCGACGTAGAACCAACCAAAACCAATTTATCCTTAAACACACTCGGTGCGACTCTTCCTTGAACTACGTCTGCAAACGAGTAGTACTTGAACGACTTCGGAGGCCCCACAAAATTGATCAAGAGACGAGAAGACCTTTGCAAAGGTTTCTTCCAGAACTGCCCATACAATGCGACTGCAAAATTCTTATACACCCCCTGCACGTCCACATTCAACGCCCGCGTAACCCCATCTGCGTCCGTAACGATATTGATATAACCCAACTCGTTAGCGGATTCTTTCAACGATCCAACGGGCAACAAGGGACTTCTTCCCTGCACCTTGCCCTGCTCGGATGAAAAGAACATGTATTCCACAGGCAAAACCACCTTTCCACTGCTTTTCAAGGCACTTGCTAAAAGATCATCCTCTGCAGACGCTTCGAAAAACGCGACATCGATCCCAATGACCTTGCTCTGATTCAGCGCCTGAACGAGATGGGCAAACTGGGAACGCGGCCAAGGCCACCTGCCGAGCTCCTGAAGACTCGGATCGTCAATCGCAATGATCACTAAGTTGTCCAAAGGCTGCTTCCCCCCATATAAGCTGTCAGCCAACTTCAACTGAATGTTCGAAAATACGCCTACTAGAAACAACAATGAAACTACCAGACCCACTACAGTACCTAGAACCCATATGTGCTTATGCATCGCCCAGAGACGCCAAGAAGCGCTGCTCCTTCTTGATCTGATCGTCCAACCGCTTGATCTTCTGAACAGCTTCTGAATTTACAGGAACCTTCTCCATAATCGTTGCATCATCTTTTCGCCCTGCGTCCACATCCTCAAAGAACTTCTGAATATCACTGTCTGTGACTTGGTACTTGGCCTTTAATTTTTCTACTAAGGGCTTTTTCTTCTTTAACTCACCCCAACGCAACTTCTTTAAGCGATCGACGTGACGTGCCACGTGCTTCTTCATACGCACCTTGTCCGCTTTCGATAATTCAGCTTTATTGAATTTAGAACCTTTCTTCTTGGAAACCTTTTCAAACGCGGCGACTGTAGCTTCTTCACCATCTGAAGCAACGCCTACGTTTCCTTCACCAACCATGATATCATCTTCTTCTGCTGTATCCACCCCAAAAGCTGTACCCCGAACCGTAGCTACTGTGTTGGGGGTGGTGACCTCATAACTTTGAACGCCACTTAAGCCTGTGAATTTATTCCACGTGCTGCCCTTTTCTTGCTTGACAGAAACCTTCTCCTTAACCAAAGAATCAATGGAAACTTCTGTGTTTTCATCCAGACTTACTAGAACACTTTCGAACAAAACAATGGTTGCTTTCCCTTCTAACGTACGGACTTTATCTGAGCGCTTCAGCTCCAAGTCATCCATGGCTGAAACCCAACCACTGCCCTGATCCACCTGGACTTGGCCTTCCTCCACATTTAGAAAAGCAGCTCTTGTAGGACTGCCTGTCAACCAATAATATCCATAACCTGCTATGGCTAAAATCACCACAGCACCGAGGACAAACCACACGGTACGAGAACGCTTTTTTACGTGAACGTGCTGCCCCTCCATCAAAATAGCAACATCCTTGATTTATATAAACCTATCGAAAAAGACATAAACAAGCCCTTCTCTAGAAAGCCATGCTTGAGAGCTTCCACGCCATTCTCCAGCGCTTTTTAGACTGGATATCCGATAACATCAACGACCGCCCCCATATTATGTACCCCGTGATCCTTCTTGCTGGTGCTGCTTTCATGATCTTAATCTACTACTTATTTAAAGCCATTATACAATACTGTTCTTCTATCCTACACCTTTGTAGCCTTACATGAACTCCAAACCCTTCATCCACCGCAAAATCCTCCACGAAGCACTCCGAGAGCTTGAAGAACAACCCTCTCCCTGGAAGAAACCCTTCTTGGTTTTAATTGGCATTGTTCTCATTGTTTTGATCTTCACCTACCTCACCCCTGAACTGCCTTTTTATCTACAAGGAAGACTGGCCACGCAAGAGATTCAAAAGGATGGTACGATCAACCTCCCAAACGGACGAGTTGTCTTTAACTCCACCGTATATGAACAGCTGAGAAACCTCTATACTACGACGCAAACCCATGAATTCAAAGCCTGCCTGGAAGGAGAAAAGGTTGGTCAGAATTATATTGTTCATGCACTTAAACAACCTGCCATTTACTCTGAATCTGTTTACCATGTGACTTCTGAATTATGTGACTCCAATACGATCATTGACCTGCATAGCCACCCCCCTGAACACTGCGTTGTTTCGGAACAAGACCAGAAAAGCCAGGCTTACTTCAAGACGATTAACCCGGATGCCATTGGGGCTGTAATGTGTGGCGAAGCGAGATTTGGGTTTTATGGTGACTCTACGCAATGATTCTTGTGTATAACTCATTAACCTTTTCTACATACTCTTTTTGCTTATCAGGTCTGTGATCCCAACGAACGATTTGCGGCAACACCCTTAGATAATAAAGGAAATTGTAAAGGTACAATCTTCTTTCAAATTCTTCATCTAGCTTATGCACCTTCTCATATGAACTTCTGAATGTTTGTATTAACTTTGCATCCATCTTCAACACCCTGTAGAAGAAAATCGCCAGATCCTCCTCGTTATGCGCTGAACGAGCCCATTCCCAATCTATGACCCCTATAATTTTACCATTCTCAACTAAAAAGTCGCTGAAGTTAAACCCTAAATGAGTCAATGAACTCTTTATAGAAATATCGAACAAAGACGTATTTTCAAAAAAGAATTTTGTTTTTTCTATCTTTTCTTGAGAAAGAAGCCCTGACTGCCCCACTTCTCGCAAGATCTTTGCTACATACATTTTCAAAAAGTCTTTATATTTCTCTGGCCCCTGAAATTGACCATCTGAAAAGCGTTCACCAAACTGAGGAAAAGAGATCAAGTGAATCTGCGCCAAAATCTGCCCCATCTCGACCATGAGCGCCTCTTTTTCCTCTTCTGAAAAAGAAGACCATCGATCATCCAACGGAAACCCTTTCACTTTTTCGAGTATAATGTAAACATAAGGGATGATTGTTTTTGAATCGTCATACCCATATACTCGTGGACTTGGAACATGAGCTTTTTGAAGCCTATTATAAACCCCATTTTCTTTTCCTAAATCCACTAAATCTGCATAATAAGTCGCTATCTTAACCACATAAACATCATCTAACAAGAACACGTCATTTGTCATGCCCTTCTCGATTCGGGTGACCTGAAGAGGGGTTTTAAGCTTGTATTTTTTACACATCTCATGCGCCTTATCTAAAGTTAATTCGTACCGCATTTTGGAGGGCATCTTACAACACCCCCCAGTCGAATAAAAGGATTTCTTCTTTGCCCTCTTGATTTGCACTTGCTAGAAGCTTTCCCTCTTTGGAATAAACCGAAGAACCACCAACACAAAATTCCCCCCATGAGGTGCCGACTCGGTTTGTGATGAGTAAAGGCGCTTCAATGGCTTTTGCGATCGCTGCCCAATATTCCGAAGGTTGCCATAATTCTCGGTTGTTGGGGTAAAAAACAATCTCTGGCTTTAACGGCTTAAGAAGCTTTAAACAACGATTGGCCAGGGTATCTGAGCAGATGACGCACGAGGCCTTCCATCCTGCTATTTCGAAGAGCTCAGGCCCAGATCCCGGATCGTAATAATCTAAATCGTTTCTATGACGACGGAGCGCCTTGATTCGGTCGGTAGTGGTATATAACCAAGTCTTTCGGTATTTGTAACTATACCTCTTAGGGCCTAAAAAGACCTGCGTGATGTACCTATGAATCCCATCTTTTTCAATTAAACCAAAAGAAATGAAAACCCCCAACTCTTCTGCTATTTTCCAAACTTTTTGGCAGGAGGGCCCATGAGGCACTTCCTCTGCGAACCTGTCGACATCACTCACACAATCGGTTAAACAAGCCTCGGGAAATAAAAGAATATTTGCACCTTTTTGAACGGCTTGCTTAGATAATTCTATAACCCTCTTTAGATTATTCTCAGGCTGCTCCTGAATAACTTCCATTTGAACGAGTGCCACTTTCATGCTTCCTCTGATAAGTTTAGAATTTTACCTGCATTCAATTCTTCCAAAGAATGAACAATAAGATCGGCTCCTATGAAATCTTCTGCTCTATGAAATTGGGTCACTTTCCCAATAAATTTCATATCTGATTTTTTTGCTACTGGAATTCCATGGACTGAATCATCAACAAAAACACACTCTGAAGGCAATACTCCTAGTTTCTCTGATTCGATTTGCAATGCATCTGAACGATCTTTATGGCCATTTGCATCTTCAAGCGCAGTAATAATAGGAAAGGCTTCAAGCAAATTCATGGCTTGTAATTTTTTCAATAGAAGCTCTCTTGGATACATAGAAGCGATTCCTACCTTCACCTTATTCTGCTGTAAATCTGAGATCAACTCTTTCACTCCTTTATCGGGCGTAATATTAGGCCCCAGCAAACGATCTACTTCGGCTCGAGTATTCTTCGCAAAATCCTCACAATCTATGTTAAGATTGTACTTATCATTTATTTTATCCAACTGATCTTTTAGCGAACATCCCAGTAAAGGTTTTATATCTCCAATCGATAGATGAACCCCATATTTACTCAGGTACTGATTTCGGGCCTTCCAAATATGAGCAGTGTCATCTAGGATAACCCCATTGAAATCAAAAATAACGGCTTTGATCATTTTAACCCATGAAGTGGTAACCTTGTCTTGATTTAAACTTTTAGCTTAAAAGTTTAAGTTTTTGGCAAAGGTTTATAAGTAAAAGACCCTTATTCTAAGCTATGCGAAGAAAACTCGTCCAAATGGGGCAGCACAGCTTGATGGCGGCCATTCCCAGCTCATGGGTGCAGCGGCACGGTTTGCATAAAGGGGATTACTTGGAATTCCATGAAGTCGAGAACAAACTCCTCGTGAGCTCAACGGCCGAGGTTTATGAGCGCAAAACCACGATTGAGATCATCTCACCCACTATTGAATATGTCTGGAGAACATTGCAACCTGTTTATCTTTCTGGCTATGATGAAGTTAAACTCACTTTCAAAGATACGAAGGCACTTGCCATCATTGAGCGCTTTGTTACCAACATCGTAGGCTTTGAGATTGTTGAAACTGGAAAGGATTTTGTCATCATCAAATCCATCTCTAAGCAACTTGACGAAGAATTTCCCGTGATCCTTCGGCGAACCTTCTTCATATTAAAACAAATGGCCGATGTTACACAGGAAGTCTTTGACAAAAAAGACAAAAAACTCATTGCACAAATCCGACCCTTGGAAATGACCATAAACAAATACACCAACTTCTTACGAAGACTCATCAACCGCACCGGATACAAATATCCCCATTACATGTACTTGATTGTTACGTATCTTGAGCTTACATCAAATCATCTGGACTATCTCTATCGCTATTACGAACGCAATCCTCGCGCTATTATCGAGAAACAAGCCAGCAAAGACTTTGCCAAACTCCGCGACTTGGTTTACCACATCTACGACCTCTATTATGATTATACCCCTGAGAAATTCAGATGGATTTCTGAAGAATTGCCCCACTTTACCTGGTTTGAGAAGATTAAAGACTTTGACGTGCACTACAACTTCAAAAGCATGGCCGAGTACTTGGTTCAGATCAGCCGACAGATTGCAGCATTGCATTTGTAAAATCTACTGAGTTACTCAATCCCCATATCCGGGCATGACTTGCTGGACTACTTTCTCGAAATGCTGACCTATGATGGCCAGCTCCACAGCCATGGGAAGCGCCTTTTTCTTGAGCAAAGCTGTACGGATGACCATGCGCCAGTACCACAGGCGAGCCCTAGATAAAACGCCAATGCTCCACATGCTCCTTATGAATGCTTTTATGTCCCTGCCAGTAATTCTTGCTTTAGAAGAAGGAACATAATTCTTGATGAAGGTATCAATTCTTTTGTAATAATACTCGGGCTCGTAAATTGTTTTCATCACCCTCTTATATCCATCGATCAAGGTCTCTCGCTTCATCTTGGGCTTGAAATTCAACACCCCATCTGTATTGCCGCCAGTTGATTCTCCCAATAAGCGCCCTTCTGCTTTCATGCGATGCCACAGTCGAGTTTGCGGTAACGCTGTAAGGATACCCACCATGGCTGTCACCACACCCGTTTTCTGAATGAACTCAATCTGGTGCTCAAAAATGGTTTCTGGATCGCTGTCAAACCCAACAATAAAGCCTCCCAAGACCTGCATCCCATGCTGCTGAATTTTTTTTACAGACTCGGCCAGATCACGAGTTGTATTCTGGATCTTACTGCACTCTACTAAGCTATCCTTGACCGGAGACTCAATCCCTAAAAACACTTTGTAGAAATTTGCGGCGCTCATCAACTCCATCAAAGCATTATCTGCTGCCAAGTCAGTGCTGGCCTCAGTAAGCAACTGGAAAGGATACTTGTGCTCTTTTTGCCACTTAATCAAATAGGGCAACATCTTCTTTACATTCACACGATTCCCAATGAAATTATCATCCACGATAAACACAGCACCCCGCCAACCCCTATCGTACAAGGCCTGGAACTCCCTTATAGTCTGTTGAGGGGTTTTGGTTCGAGGAATTCGGCCATTCATGATGATGATGTCACAAAACTCACAATTAAATGGACAACCTCTAGAATACTGGACTAATAATGTCGCATAATTCTTGAAGTTGATCAAGGACCACATAGGAAGAGGAGTCTTTGCGACATTCGGCCTTATAGGTGAGGTGTACACCTTCTTTAGACGACCCGCTTTCAGGTCTTTCAAAAACAACGGTAACGTTACTTCAGCCTCGTTCAAGACAAAATGATCCACACCCTTAAAATTCTCATGCTGGGTTGTGAAAACAGGCCCCCCAGCTACAACTGTTTTATTCATCGCATTGCACCTAGCAATCACTTCCTCTGCACTGCTTTTCTGAACGATCATCGCACTGATGAACACCATGTCTGCCCAAGCCAAGTGCTCATCTGTTAATTCAGTCACATTTAGATCCACCAACTTTTTTTCCCAACGCTTAGGAATCATAGAAGCAATTGTAAGTAAACCTAAGGGCGGGAAGGCTGCCTTTCTTGAGATAAAACGCATGGCATGCTTAAAGCTCCAAAAGGTATCTGGATACTTAGGATAAACGAGAAGTATTTTCAAATGACATCCTCCTTTCAACCAGCAAACCAAACCCCCTTTATATATATTCTTATTCTAATCTAGACTTGTTTCTTATCCTTTTACTGTAATACATCGAGTAATGGGATTGAACGGTAACTTTTTAAACCAAATTCTCGACCTACATCCTATGGGCTTTCGAGACAATCCAATCATTAACCTAAGCATTTATACTTGGAGGTACTCTAAAGGCAACCGACGTAATGTGGTCCTATACGTTTGCATGTTCATCGTTGCCAACACCCTCAAGGCCATTGAACCCCTTATCGTTGCCTATCTACTCAATACGATTCAAGAACAAGGCATCACCCCCCAAAACTACCATTCCCTTTTGTTTATCGTGTCCCTTTTTGTCATCCAAGTCGTTGCCTTCTGGACTCTTCATGGACCTGCCCGAATTATCGAGAGAAAAAATGCCTTCATCGTCTCCACCTCTTATCGAAGATACTTACTTGAAGGAGTCATGGGCCTTCCCATGTCCTGGCACACCAACCACCACTCTGGAAACACCATCGACAAAGTCGAAAAAGGAAGTGAAGCCCTCTATCAATACTCCAGCAACACCTTCGAAATCATTGACAGCCTGGTAAAGTTCATTACTTCCTATGCTGCCCTGGTCTATCTAAATGTCCATGCCATTTACATCCTCCTCACCATGACGGTTCTATCCATCACCCTCATTCTGCGCTTTGACAGAGTCCTTGTCAAAAAATACCTCACCTTCTATAAAATTCAAAATCGAATTGCTGCTAAGGTCTACGACATCATTAGCAATATTACTACTGTCATTATTCTACGCATCGAAAAACTTACTTCCAGCAACCTCTACAAAAAAATGATGGAGCCCTTTGGCCTTTATCAAGAAAGCAACCGCATCAACGAAGTCAAATGGTTCTTTGTATCCCTTTTCAACGCCCTCATGCTCTTCTTTATCCTAGGCACCTACCTTTATGTCAACAAAGAAAGCGGCATCTTAATTGGAACCCTCTACGCCCTCTACGGCTATGTCCAACGGATCAACGAGATTTTCTTCCGATTCGCCTACCAATATGGAGACATCGTACGCAGGAACACGGCCCTGCTCAACGCCCAAGAACTTGCTAAGCAATTCCAAGATCCTAAAACCATACAACCCTTAAAACTAGAGCCGTGGAAAGAACTTACCATCCAAAACCTTCGATTTTCCTATCACTATAAAGGAAAAACCATGCACCTCGACAACTTAAACTTATCCATCCACCCCTGCGAACGCATCGCTCTTATTGGAACGAGTGGCAGTGGAAAAACCACCTTCCTTAAAATCATCCGAGACCTCTACACTCCTAAAAATACTGAAATTCAATTGGATGGTAAAAAACTCCCCAACTTCCAAGCCCTTAGCCAACACATCACTCTCATCCCTCAAGATCCTGAACTCTTTGATGCCACCATTGAAGAAAACATCACCATGGGCATTGCTCACCCCTTGAACTACATCCGACGCTTTACCGACATGGCCTGCTTCACCCCTGTTGTGAATCGCCTACCCAAAAAATTCAACAGCCGCATCCATGAACGAGGCGTCAACCTCAGCGGAGGAGAAAAACAGCGCCTTGCCTTATCTCGAGGACTCTTGGCTGCTTATGATAAACCCCTTTTACTACTCGACGAACCCACCAGCAGCGTGGACTTTAAAACAGAACTTTACATCTTCAAAAATCTCTTCAAAGCTTACCGCCAAAAGACCATTATTGCGTCTATTCACCGACTCCATTTATTACCCTACTTTGACATGGTTTACTTTTTCAAAAACGGCAAGATCATTGCCCAAGGCCATTATAAAAAACTCCTCAAGAACTCTGCTGAATTCAAACGCCTTTGGAATAAACAAAAAACAAGCACGAAGCAAGAGAGATAACCATGCGCATACCCAAACGATATGGACAAAGCAAGATGGAAACATGCCCGTTCTGCAGCAAACAAGCCATTGCCCAAAACAATCAAGGCATTGCAACTTGCATGGACCATAAAAAGCAAGAACTACAAGACGTCAAATGCGCCTGTGGAAATTGGCTGGAACTGCGCAAAGGAAAATTTGGGAGCTATTTTACTTGCATTAAATGCGGCAATGTCAACTTCAACCGAGCCCTGGAAATGATGCAACAACCCCAAAACAGGCCTAAACCAGAAGAGCCTAAAACTTCCAAACCACGAGAAATCACGATCACGAGCGACGAAGTGGACCTGTATTAACCCAATGAATGGCTGAGCTGTTAGGTTAGCGTCAGGTCATTTTATCTTAAGTCCTTGAAATCTAGTGTTTAAGAGCCTTAATCCATTATTTGCTACGTTTTTGCTACTAATTCTTATAATCTGAACGCTACGTGTATAACTTACTAAGCTTCATAACGAGAGGGAAAACGAGAAAGAAAGTGTTGGCTGGATTATCTTCTTAGCATACCCCCACACAGTTATCTCAGAAAATATCAACTCATAGGTCAACCACGAGCAGGACGCTTATCGAATTGGAGGAAAAAGACCTTGTTCGATGCTTGACACCTAAAGAAAAGATGGGGCGCTTCTACGAGTTAACCCCTCTAGGAAGAAAAATCCTTTCTGAGCTAAAAAGGAGGGGTGAAGTTTAATATGCAACCTTTCCCAGAATTTGCACAGAAGGACAAATCTTTTTGGGCTTACATTAAACTTATATCAGAAAAGCTAGGTTATTCGAAAAGACTATCAAATAAACTTAGAAGATATACATTTGAAGAAATCATTAACCTAATGAAAAACGAGAACATATCGACGAGCAGTATATTAGATGAGACAAACAAGGAAGCCACGGCACTTGGTAGAAGCATTGTAAAATATTTGAATCTTAGAAGCGAAATAATTGAAACCTACGTCGCACCTAACTTAATGAACAGAAATCAAGCTAAAAAGGAGTTTGAAAAGGCAAAAAAGAGAATAAAGCCTAAATGTCATTTACCATTGAATAAACAGAAGAAAGAAAAAAGGCACTACTCTTACATGGTCGGGCTTGTCAATATGTTAACTGAGGAAGCTTTAGGAGGCTACCATTTTGACGATAATCCGCGAGGCCTTACTCTTATTACAAAAAGCAAGAAACCAGTAAGAGTTCTTTCTAGATGGATGGACGGAGCATACCCCAGCCGAATTGATCCGATAGCAGTATGGGAAATAAAGGAATATTACGGAACTACTACCTTTGGAAGTAGAGTTGCAGACGGAGTGTATGAAACCATGTTAGACGGGGAAGAGTTGAAAGAGCTAGAAGAAAAAGAAAATATAAGAATTAAGCATTACTTAATTGTAGACGATAAATTCACTTGGTGGGATAAAGGGAAATCATATCTTTGTAGGATTATCGACATCCTTAATAGTGGTTTGGTTGACGAGGTCATTTTTGGTAGAGAAATTATTGACAGATGGCCTAAAATAATGAAGTCGATAAAGGTATCACCAAGAAAGCAATAACCTTTCGTGTACTTGCTCTCCAGCCATATTTAAAC
>CAYOJS010000006.1:0-966 GCA_964404345.1 uncultured Methanosarcinales archaeon | reverse complement strand
GGATCATAGAACTTCCACAATCTATTAATAATTCCCTCTCAAACAAGTCGGATGGTATATTAATGTTTAAATCCAGTTTGCCAGATTTTTTCTTCCCATCGATAGATAAAATGATCTTAACCCCTTTGTTTTTAGCTTTCTTAATGCTCTCCCATAAACGATCTAAAGAGAAAGCTTGAGCACCATAAATAATAGATTGACAGAATAAATAAGGAGGATCACAATAAATAATATCTCCTTCACTACCATAATCCATAGTCTGCTCGAAATCAGAAAGATAGAAAGTAGTATTTTTTACCCTTTCTTTCCAATCATATACTCTTTCCCTGAACGCTTCAGGAGGGATAGGCTTATGAGGTCCGATAGGGGTACTCATTTTTCCATCTTTTGTAAATCGAATTACCCCCCCATAACAAGTACGAGATAAGAAGGCGAAGTCCAGTGGGTTTTGGTCTTTGTTAAAAGATTCTTTTACCTCTAAATACGTCTTTTTTGGATTATTATGAGATTTTAGCCATAACATTTTGTAATGCTGGATAAGCTTCTCAGGGTCATTCTTCACTAATCTCCAAATTCCGATCAACGGCGCAAGGTTATCTCCTGCTATTGCCTTTCTTGGATTTAACGCTCCTAAAACTGCTCCGCTACCCAGGAAGGGTTCAATATAGGCCCTATAATCTTTTGGGATGGCTTCTACTATTTTTTTAGCAAAGCGTTGCTTATTCCCAATCCATTTAAGTAACTGTCTCGGCTGAGAAATAGTCGTATCATACATTAAAAGCTGTTCCATGTGTTTCATAGTAGGCATATCTCTTTATATATTTTAAGTGTGTCTGTCCAGTGGGATCTTGTTAAAATAATGATAACAGCCTTTACACATACAAAATACCACATATTCACACTTAAAAAGCTGTCAATTCCGACCGCCCACCTCTGGTGATCGTTTAAGGATATTTTTGGGGTGCT